>JAQICD010000180.1 GCA_027858715.1 Prolixibacteraceae bacterium | reverse complement strand
TGCATAAAAAGATCGCTCTGCCCGGTGTCAAACAAAATAATTTGTCCGTCGTGCTCAATAAAATACGATAGTCCGTGTTCCGAAAGTGTTTTCGACCCGGGTGCATTGTCTGTGAGTACCGATATCTTCATAACTAAACTTTTTAAGTCAAAATGGTTCTGCAAAATTAATGGAAAAACGTTTCAATGTGAACAAATGTTCATTTATATTTGTCGTTCCAGAATTATTATACAATGATACAGCATATTGCTTTAAGTAATAGAGGATAAAAGTGGAAATCTGTTTGAAATAAAGGAACAACAATAATGAGAGGACAAGGAATGAACCGTCAGCAAGGGAAAGGACGTTCAGATGGTCGTGGAATGAATGCCCATGGGGTGGTTTGTGCATGTACGCATTGTGCATACACGCGGGAGCATATTCCCGGCGTACCCTGTCGTGATTCAATATGTCCTAATTGTGGAGACGCATTGGTTAAAGTAAATGCTGCCCGACAAATTGTGTCCGGTAACCATGGTTTTCAGGCCACAAAAATGCGTTCAACCCTGCATGATGAAGTGGGTGAGACTTATATAAACCAATCAGAAACTACAAAACAGGCTATTCATAAAATATCGCGAACTGATAACAATATACCTATGGTTGAAACAGATAAATGTACCGGGTGCGGTACTTGTGTTGAGGTGTGTAAGCGCAATGCCATTACCCTTGTGAAATATCACCGGAGCTTTGTTAATTGTGGCTTATGTGTTCTTAAATGCCCCAGGGGCGCTATTGCGAAGTTTACTTTATGATTAACCGAACACTATGTTGCTTTACCCCATTCGTGAGGGTGCAAATATAAATGCCGTTATCTAAGCGAAAACCTTTATCGTTGGTCAAATCCCAAAAGATCGTGTTTTGGGATTGAGGATGATTCAAATTCCGAAATGCCTTAACTTTTTGTCCCTTAAGATTATAAATGTCGATTATTGAATTTTGCGCATTATTCAGGTCGAAAGTAAGTTTTACAAAATCGCTTGCCGGATTTGGATAAACTTTAATATTTTGTTTTGAATTATTAATATCAGGTGAACGGAGTCCCTTTTCATTCTGGAAGAATTTTAATCCTTCGACCCTGTTCCCGGCATAAAATTTAACTGATTCAACTTCGCAAATATTCAGCGCAAAACTATAATCGCCAAATTTGTTGAGGGTTTTAACCATCAAAGTGTTCTTGCCCTCGAGAAGGTCAATATAGGCTACCCTTTTCCCGATTTCTGAATCTCCATAGTTGTTTGTAGTGTTCGATTCGTAAACAGTTTCTCCGTTCATGTAAACTTTTATAGCTTCGTGTGTACCCAGCCAAAGTTCAGCCTGTTGTGCTTCGGGAGTATAAAAACTGGTGTAAGCGTAACTTATAATGTTTGTTGCTGCTGAATAATAATTCAAAAGATCAATTCTGTCGTCGAAGAAGTAAACAGGTTGTGACCAACCATCATCTCCTGGTTTCGGGCTGACTGACATTTCGTTTGCTATTAATTCATCATTTATATTTGTTGATGAAAATGCATTTGAAAGAATCCATGTTCGGTTACTTTGGCCAAAGAGTCCGTTTGTTTCCTGATTTCTTCTTATTCGTTTTTTTACTTGTTCGATATCTTCACCGGTAATTTCAATTTGCTCAGGATTGTTTGTACCTAATCCTACTTTTTCGGCGAGAGTAATGTGTGCAATATCGTCGGGGTTCATATCAAAAAGACGGGTACACACATGGTCGATGGCTACCGGGTCGGAGCCGGCCAAAATGGTATTAAACCGAACCCTGTTGTCCACTTTATCGCTTTTCCCAAGGTCGAGACACATCAGGGCATCGACCACCACAAAATCGATTTGTGCAATGTTGCTCAAATCTACTATTGCTTCGGTTGTCCAGCGACGGTGTTTGACATCGTGATATAGAGGAGGCGAATACGTTGTGCCTTTTAATTTATTGTATCCGTAAACTGCTCCCGGTGCAATGCCAATTTGTAGTTTTAGTGCACTGGTAATGCCGGTGTTATGTACTTTAAGAACCGGAACAGTTATATAAACATCGGCTTCGAACAACGATTTATGAACAAAGTATTTTGAGCCTTGATAGGCATTAACACCAATATCGCCTAAGTCATACTCGATAATGTCATCGATAGATTGATTAATGTTGAGAAGTTTAAAGTTTACGTCCGATAGTTCATTGTCTGAAAGCAGGCTTTGATATCCTGAATTTGCCCATACACTACCAGCTGAATTTATATCGTCGTTCGAGCGGGCAGAGCCTTCGGCTATCCAGAATTCAACCTCGCCATCAGTGAATTTATGAATAACTTTCATCAAAGCTTTTATAACCCGAACATCAGTGTTTTCTCCGTTGCCCGAAGCGCTGTTGGCACCTACAAGATTAATTTTCAACATTACTACGTCGTTCTTGTTTATGGTGCCTTCAAGTCCGCCCTGTAGTTCAATGGCTTTACGTACCATGTCTTCTACTTGTTGGTAATCTGGATCTATATTGCGTGATATTTGTTTCGTTAATCCTTCGTACTCGGAGGTTACTACTGAAACTTTCGTGTTTGAATAAGTGAACTTCTGGAATTCAGACTCAGGTTTGAAGGTGCCATCAATGGCCTGAATACTGGTTAACGCAAAGTCGAAAGATATAGCTGCAACAGCAATAAAAAATATGATTACCCAACGATATTTGTGCCAATTACTTTTGTTCGTTTTCATTCTAATATGTTTTCTGGTTTGTGAAAATAATAAAATCTTTTATTCAGTTCTCTTTTTTCTTGAAAAATACACTGGCTGATATCATTTTATGTAAGCGATTGTGTATAAATGTTAAATGCAATCATGATATTAGGTTGAAAAGCAAGCCGAGTAGCAAGGCACCAAAAAGACCTGTAGCAAGGTAAATAAACAAAATCTTTCGTTTGAAAGCGGCATGTAAAATTACCAAATTTGAAATTTTGGTAACCGGACCTGAAATAAAGAAAGCCAATACAGCTCCTCTGGCTAATCCCAGTTCGGCAAGTTGCTGTACAACCGGTATTGCTGCGCCCCCGCAAACGTAAAATGGCACCCCGGCTGCTGTAGTTATCAAAACTGTCAGCATTTCGTTTTTATCAAAAAGTTTGACAAAAGTGTAGGGGTTTGAAAATATCTTAATTACCGCTGCTAAAATTATGGCCAAAAAGAAGTATCGGCTTATGTATCTGGTCATTTTATATAGTTCGGTAAAAAACAGTTTGAATGTTACTTTTCTGTTATCTAACTGAAATTGATTGATTCCGTTTGAAGGGGTTTTTTTTAATATCATTTCGGGAACAATCCATTTTTTTGAAATTAACCATTGTGTTAAATATCCTGCTGATGTGCCAAGTATTAGAGCCGACAAAGTTCTCATTACTGCCATTTCAATGTCAATTGCACCAGCCGTTAGAATGAATAAATTAGGATTAATAATTGGTGATGAAACAACCAGTGCCATTAATACCGGTAATGGTACTCCAATTGTTAGTAAGGCTGCCGATAAGGGAATTATAACATAACTACCTAATGGCGATACGATGCCTAAAACAGCCGCGGTTATAATGGAAACATGTTTTGTTCGTGAGCTGAAAAAACCGGCAACTCGCTTTTTCGACAAATACATGTAAATAAGAGTCGTAAAGATTATTCCTCCAACTAGATATGGCCATAGCATATTTAGCAAATCAAGCGACTCATTGAGTATTCTGAATGTGTAACTTGCTTCAAACTGATGACGAAACCAAAAATATAATCTATCGATTATTTCCATGCTAGTTTATTTCTGTAAATGCTCAAAGGTAAATGTAAATTTTTTTCGGAGCATCATTTTTTTTGCATGTTCACGCAGCCGAGAACTTTAATGATAAGAAATCATTAACTTGATTTGATAGACTACTACAAATATGCATGAATGTAGATATGTGTAATTTTGTGTTTCATCTTTTAGAAGAAATAATTAAAAAGTTAAAACAAATACACCTATGAAGTATCTTATTGTTGGTGGTGTGGCCAGCGGGGCAACTACTGCAGCCCGGCTCAGAAGGTTGGACGAGAATAGTGAAATCATCATGTTCTAGCGTGGTGAATACATATCGTATGCCAATTGTGTTTTGCCATATTACATTGGAGAAACCATTGAAGAAAGGGAAAACCTGTTTGTGCAAACACCCGAAACTTTTGGTAAACGTTTCAATCTCGAAGTACGCAACTTTTCGGAAGTAACATCGATTGACCGCGAAGCCCGTCAGGTTATGGTAAAAAACATACGTACCGGCGAAAGGTACACCGAAGGATACGATAAACTGGTGTTTTCGCCCGGAGCAGAATCGGTAAAGCCGCCGCTTCCGGGTATTAATCAGGAAGGAATTTTTACGCTGCGTAGTGTTCCTGATACCGACAAAATCAAAAGTTATATCGAAGAAAACAAGCCACGTCATGTGGTCGTTGTGGATGCCGGTTTTATCGGCCTCGAAATGGCAGAGAACCCTCACGACCTGGGGCTTGAATGTGATTAAGCGTCAACAAAAGACCGGTGTAAAAAAGGACATTTTTGGAAAGATGTTTGGCATGATGATGTCATCGTTGAGTAAAAAAATGGGCTTGTCTAAAATGAACATGGGCGGCATGGGACACCGCATGATGCGAACCGTTATGAAAGACAAACAGGTTGATTCGCTCGAGAATATGATTAAAACATCGATGGAAAACGGCGTAGAGTTTGTGGCCTGCCAAATGTCGATGGATGTAATGGGCGTGAAAGCCGAGGAATTCATCGATGGCGTATAAATTGGCGGCGTGGCCACTTACATTGAGCGCACCGAAGACGCCAACCTGAACCTGTTTGTATAAACTATCATACCCACGATAGATGCGAGCCCGGTAGCAATGCCGGGCTTTTTTACACCTATTTTTACTTGGGTGGCTGCCCGCCGTAATTTGTTAGTAGCTGCAGTATTCTCAAGACGCTGTTTCAAAACCGTCAAGCATCGTGCAACCCACAAAACGTCGGCCACCGGGCTTTCCGCTGTATCTTTTGCTCCGTGAACTACGCAAAAGGATGCCGCTCCAATCCCTGCCACGGGGGGCGGTGGTTTCCAATATTGTTCCAGAGGGTTCAAACCAGTTAGCCTACAACTCAGTGCCATTAGGCATGGTTCAATATTGTAGCCTATGGTTTCAACCACAGGAAAATGGATGAGCGAACAGACAAGAACGCCATCGGCATGGTTCATGTAATTTTAAATCGTTATTAATTAAATGTTTAAAGGCCAACGGCCTGCAAGCATTAGCGTAGGGTGAAGCCCTACGAATAGGTGAGATTGTGTATTAATAAACAGCCCTGAAAGGGCGGAAGAGGATATATTCCGGCCATGGTTAAAATCCCGCATTTATCAACATCACCAGTTGGCCGGATGTTGGTGGTCGTTTATTCACACCGGGCTCCATTCGCACCCAATTACATTGGTGCTCATTCGCCCAGTGCTATTGCTTTCCGCCCCTTTGGGGCTACTAATGCCAACGGGCTTTTCTCTGCGCCTTCGTGCCTCTGCGGTGAAATTATTAAAACATCCCAATTTTCCATTGTTCCAGTTCACAAA
>JAQICD010000141.1 GCA_027858715.1 Prolixibacteraceae bacterium | reverse complement strand
ACGCCCACATCGTAAATGGTTTTTACCTCGTTGTTCAGAAAACGGGCTGTTTCTGCAGCTTCCTCAGCCACAGGCATGTCGCTGGTGCCGGCAGCAACAATGGCAATGTAGCCTTTGTTGAGTTCCGGTTCAGTATGTTTATAGGTGATGGTTTTAGCCATCTCGTTATAACTGGCACCGGGTATAAGTTTTTTTACAGCATCGTACATTTCAGGGTTTACACGAGTGGCTAGTAAGTCGATATTATCATCGTACATACGCTTTGCGATTTGGGCAACTTGTTCGGTTGTTTTTCCCGAAGCATAAATAACTTCGGGCAGCCCCGTGCGGTGCATACGGTCGGTGTCGATGGTGGCAAAACCCATCTCGTCAATTCCACGGTCTGAAAGCTGCTGAAGAGCTTCAGCAAGATCTGTTTCACCGTTTTTATATCTTTTCAGAATTTCTTCGAGTTTCATGTCACAAAAGTTAAAGTTGTTTGCGTACTTCGTTTTCCACTTCACTTAACGGCACATTGTTTTTATCGGCCAAATGCTTGCAATCGTCGTATTCGGGTTTGGCATTTACGCGTTTCCCGTTAAAAAAGCTTTCTTTAACACGTACTTCGCCAAAGCTGGTGTTTACTGTTTTTTCTTCGCGGTGTAGCATGTTTTTCAGAACCGAATATTCTCTTATTCCAAGTGAGGTGGTGTGTTCAAAAATTATAGCTTTCATAGTGTTTACAAGGTTAACTTTGCAGAGTACAGAAAGCTTGGTTGCCGGGCGCGATTTTTTCATGATGATGGGCGTGAACCAGGCATCTGAAGCTCCGGCGCTCAATAAACGTTTGAGTGTATCGCCAAAATGTTCGGCGTTCATATCATCAATGTTGCATTCGAGCATGGTTTCGGTTTCGGTCTTTACATCGCTGAATGCTTCGTTGGTCTCGCACAGGTAAAGGCGCAGGATGTTCGGCACTTCCGATATATCGCGCTGACCAATGCCATAAGCTGTTTTTGAAATGGGAAAATTCAGATGGTC
Organism: Prolixibacteraceae bacterium; assembly: GCA_027858715.1. Taxonomy (GTDB): domain Bacteria; phylum Bacteroidota; class Bacteroidia; order Bacteroidales; family Prolixibacteraceae; genus Roseimarinus. Next base: position 31,834 of record JAQICD010000141.1, on the reverse strand, counting down.
GGTAAACTCGTCAACTGTAGCGGCAAGAATGGCAGCCCCGGTTGGGGTGGTAGCTTCGTGTTGTACCAGTCCGGTTTTCACGGGTATATTTTCAACTATGAGTGCTGTGGCCGGTGTCGGCACGGGCATTACGCCATGTGCGCATTTTACCGTGCCGCCGCCAAGCTGAATAGGAGCCGACAGTACTTTGTCAACTTTCAGGTAATCCAGACAAATGGCTGCTCCCACAATATCGGCAATAGAATCGAGCGCTCCAACCTCGTGAAAATGCACTTTTTGTATGTCGATGTTGTGCACTTTGGCTTCGGCTTCGGCAATGAGCCTGAAAATTTTGAGCGAAGTTGTTTTTACTTTATCTGATAGTGTACTGTTGTTTACAATTTCTTCAACATGCCGCAGGTGACGGTGTTTCTCGTTGTTGGGACTATTAATTACCACCGTAACTTTAGTGCCTGAAATGCCGCGCCGCATATCGGGTTCAACTTTTAACTGAAAACCTTCGATGTTGAGTTTGCCCAGTTCGTTTTTCAGATAACCAGGGTCAACACCCAGGTCAATCATCGCTCCCAGGTTCATGTCGCCGCTTATTCCGGCAAAGCAATCGTAGTATAATATTTTCATTTTCTTTTGTTTATTCACCGCAAAGACGCCAAGGCGCAAAGGTTGTAATTGTTTTCTTAGCGTTTTTGGGTCTCAGCGGTTCCTTATTTTTTTATTGCACGATTCAGTTTTCCCGAAACCAGTCCTTCTTCATCTTTTTCAACATTTGTAAAACCTAAGGCTTTAATTTTTTGTACGATTTCGTTTTCAACTAATTCCAGCTTGTCCATTTCATCAGCTTTAACTTCTACCTTTGCATTTTTTCCGTAGTGTCTTACACGCACTTCGTAAAAACCATACCGGTTGAGAATGTTTTCAGCGTCTTCAATTTGCTTTAGTTTTTCGGCGGTAACAGTCTGTTTGTATGGAATACGTGAGCTGAGGCATGGGCTGGCTGGTTTATTCCAGTTTGGCAGATTAAAGTTACGAGCTATTTGCCGGAGCTCATCCTTAGTAATTTTACATTCAACCATAGGAGTCAGCACTTCGTATTTCCGGGCGGCATCGATACCGGGGCGGTAATCGCCCAGATCGTCGTAGTTTGTGCCGCTGAGAACCGAGAACCCGGGGTGTTTTTCACAAATGGCAGTAAGGTCATGAAAAAGATGTTCTTTGCAAAAGAAACAACGGTTTTCGGGGTTTTCGGCATAGCGTGGGTCTTGTAATTCTTTGGTTTTTATCACTTCGAGGTTGATGTCGAGCTTTTTACAAAACTCAACGGCTTCGTCGAAGTCCCTTTTCTTAAGACTTTCAGAATTTGATATAACACCAATGGCCTTGTCTTTCCCCTGATATTTGCGGGCTAGAAACAATACCAGTGCAGAATCAATTCCGCCTGAAAACGCTACGATTGAACCTTCGTGAATTTTAAACCATTGTTCCAGCTTTTCTAATTTGTGTTTTATGTTGTTTGATAATTCCATAGTACGCTTCATAATTGTTGAGTAATAATTGCCTTGTATTTTGATTTTACTTTTTTATTCAGCCCTGGTCATAGTCAACTCACCGTGTTGTATTCCCTTGGTGCTGATCAGGCGGTCGGACAGTTCGGTTAATCGCTGGGCGATGCCTTTAACAGCGATTATTTCAAGTGTGTGGTTTTGGTTAAGCATTATTTGTTGCGACGAAAGAATTTCTGTGCAGTATTGTTCGCGTATTTCTGCAATGTTATTTAAAATTTCACGCTTGTGCGGGTTGTAAAATAATGTTATTGAGCCTGCAACTGTATTGTTGCATTGCCATTTGTGTTCAACCATGTTTTTGTTAATGAGGTAACGAATGGCCTGCGACCGGTTCGAAAACCGGTTATTTTTTACATACTCATCCAGTGTAGTGAGTAATTCCTGCTCAACGGATATTCCAAATCGAATGACTGACATAGTTGCAACAAATATTAAAAAAGTAACACTTTTCAAAGATAATACAATCTGAATTTATTCGTGGGTGCATTGAAAAAAGAAACGTATTTTTGTTGCTTAGAAAAGGGTTGGGTAATAAAATTAATGATTTTCACGTTCACAAAAATATATGAACTGTAATGAAGTGGAAAATATTGTATAACTGGCTGAACGAACACTTGTTTTTTGTTATTTGTGCACTTTTTGTTTTAAGTGTACCATATTCTGAAGCTTTCATTAGCATAATCTCTGGCTTAATAGCATTGCAAATATTATACCCAAATCATTTGAAAAAATATTTTCGTATTAATATTGCCGACCGCTCTTTGTTGGCATTGATGGGAATTTACATATTAATTCTTGCTAGTGTTTTATTTACAAAAAATATTGACCATGCTTTGTACGAATTGAAAAAGAACCTTATGTGGGTTGTTATTCCGCCTGGAATGGTACTAACAAAGAGGCTTAGCGAAAAAAAGTACTGGGGCATATTTTTTTTATTCGTGTTTGCTGTAACGGTCGGAACATTTATTTCAACCATAAAAGTTTTTTTATATGATAAGTATGTTCTTGGAAACATAAGAGAAGCTACTTACATATCAAATATTATTTATTCGCTACAGGTTGTTTTTTCAATATTTATTCTGCTTTATGCCCGCCTTAAAAAGGAGGGTGTCTTTAAATATTTAAATTGGTATATAATTACTATTTGGGTTTTATGGCTATTGGCTTTCTTAGCTATTCAAAAGTCTCTAACCGGCTTTGTTTCGTTTATTGGCACTGCCATTGTGTTTTTGTTTTGGGTTGTATGGAGAACAGAAAGCAGAAGGATAAAGCGTTATGGAAGTGCTTTAATTCTTTTTGTAATACTCTTTCCGGTTGCTTATGTTTCTTTGATTGTTTTCCGGTTTTATGATGTTGATAAAGAAATACCTGAACAGCCTGTACATACCCAAAACGGCAATTTATACCAATTTGATATCAATAATGAACAGAAAGAAAATGGCAATTATGTGTATTGGTATATTTGCGACGAAGAAATGGGAAAAGCATGGAATGCCGTAAGTGAGATTGGTATTTATGATAAAAACCTCGATGGATATCCTGTTTATTCAACCCTTGTACGCTATTTAACCAGTAGAGGGCTAACTAAAGATTCGGTGGGAATTGCTTCGTTAACTCCACGCGATATATTAAATATCGAAAATGGTTTATCGAATTACATTTTTTACGAAAAAAGATTTAGTCTGTATCCGCGTATTTACGAAACGGTGTGGGAACTCGATATGTACATAAACTTGAATAATCCGAACAATCAATCTTTTTCGCAACGGATAGAATATACCAAAGCTGCTCTATATATAATAAGACATAATTTTTTCGGAGTAGGTGCAGGAAATTCTGATAAATATTATGCTAAAGCCTATAAATATCTCGATTCAAACCTCAATGAAAAATTCCAGTATAAAGTTCATAACCAGTATTTGACGTACATGGTTCGATATGGAATTCCAGGCTTTATTGTCATCGTTTTTTTGCTTTTTTATGGAATAATACGGAAAGATGTCTATCGTAATTTCTTGTTGGTGTTGTTTTTAGTATTAATTGGTATTTCGTGTTTGGGCGAGAATACACTTGAAGATCACTCAGGATTGGCCTTCTTCTTATTTTTCTTGACGTTAGTCATGTGGCATTCTCCCAAAAAAGAAACTAAACTCGTTTAAAATCAGTATTTTTGACTAAAACGATTTTTATGAGGAAAAAATCTCTTTCCGAACAACTCAATATGACGCATCTTTCAAGGATAATAATGGTTGTTGTGTCCATTTTGATTGTGAATTTCGGGGTATTACGCTTGTCATTTAATCAAAGTATGAAATCCCATGTGCAATCAAAGAGCGTTTTTCTGAATTCTTATTTTAATAATTACCTGAATGATAATAAACTGGACAGCTTTCATAATTATTTCCCATTGCAGCAGATTGAACTTTTGAGAGAAGCTTCTTCGAATTTGTTTCTTGCAGCTCAAGAAGGACTTATTTTTTATTTGCCGGGAGACAGCATGCTTTACAAAATTAGAGGATCTAATATCCCCAATGATAGTTTCTTATTGAATAGCGACTATAATATTGAAAATTTCAAAAACTGTGATGATCGTGTATCTATTATCAAGAGCGAATTTTCACCATTTCCAGGAAGATACTATGCCAATTTTATTTCAGTAGGCAATATGTCTGCTTGTCTTATATATATTTATTCTCGTGATATTTCCTCGAATTATCTGGGGCGTTATCCAATGATTATGACTTTGTTTATTACCTTGTTAATAGTTGTTATGAGTTGGCGAATTTACAGAACTAATAAAATAATTTCAAAACCTTATGCCGATATCATTAAGCTTATTGAGCTTAATCAAGATGTTAAAACAGCTTCTTCAAGTACTCAAAATGAATATATGATTATTAGGCGGGCAATTGATTTATATCACAATCAACTTACTTTCTATAAAAAGAGTCTTGAAAGAGCTTCGAGCAAAACTATAAAGTTTGAAAAAGAGATTCGTATTGCGAAGCGGCTACAAAAAAATATACTGCCTAAAGAACCCCAGATTTCGGATAAGTCGGAACATGTTGTAATTAATGCCAAAACAGACACTTTTTTTGATATAGGTGGCGATTTGTACGATTATTTTATGCTCGACGACGAACACATGATTTTTCTTATTGGAGACGTTTCTGGCAAAGGGATACCGGCAGCTTTATTTATGATTTATGTACAAACGCTTCTTCGGTCGATTGTATCGAATGAAAACAACCCGGGAGCAATTTTAACACGTTTGAATGAAAAAATACTCGAAGAAAATGTGTCTGATTTATTTGTAACCATTTTCGTGGGGGTTTTAAACTACAAAACACACGAGTTGTTATACTCAAACGCAGCTCATAATATGCCATTGCTTGTCGAAAGCAATGGCAAAATCGAAGCGCTTGGGCAAACTCATGGTATCCCGGTTGGTATTTATGAAAATAAAATATATTCGTTTTCTAAAATCAAAATAAATGCCAATAGCCTAATTATACTTTACACCGATGGAGTAACCGATACGCTCGATGAAAATGGAATGGATTATTCGGTTGAAACACTCAAGTATAATCTTTTGGGTGCCTGGTTTTTAACGCCGTCTGAAGTTGTCGATAAAATTCAAAAAAGTGTTGAATTATTCAGGGGCAATTCTCCCAAAGTGGATGATATGACGATAATGGTTATGAAAGTAGATGAATAAATAATTGTAGAAAAGTATATTTGCAATTTTTATATTTGCCGTAACTCAAAATCAAAACCGTGAAGTTTAAAGAACTTGTATTTGTACTTATTTCAGCAATAATTATAGCGTATGCCTCTGTTCATACTATAAAAACAACACCCACACTTGAGATACAGATCATCAATCTTGACAGCATTACTAAAATTATTGATATCACCGATTCATTAGTTGCTCCTGTTTTGTACGATTCGTTGTTGATTGAGGAGTTTGCACCAGTAGATATCAGGAAAAAACAATTTATTAACCAGGTTTTGCCGGCAATTCTAATTGTGCGGTATCAAATGGAACAAAAGGCTGATAGGGTTGAAAAAATAGTGAGGGACATAGAAAACAAAATACCAGTTTCATGTGCAGATTCATTGTTTGTTGATAGCTTGATGGCATGTTACCGTGCTAACTCTTACGATAATTTACAATTGCGACTCAAGGCTCATCCTAACAGTGTGGTGCTGGCACAAGCTGCTGTTGAATCGGGGTGGGGGCTGTCGCGTTTTGCATCCGAAGGGAAAAATTTATTCGGTGTATGGACCGTTTCAACCGATAAAAACATTATCAAATCGTTACAAAATCGTGGCGAGGTAAAGGTTTTTGTGAAAAGATATGAGACTATTACCGAATCTATAGAACACTATTTTCTAACTTTGGGACGGCATAAAGCATACCGTAAATTCAGAATGAAACGTTCGGAACAGGACGACGTGTTTGAATTGATAAAAGCACTGGATAGATACTCTGAACAGGGCGAGGCCTACACTTTGTTGCTGCAAAAAATAATTAAATGGAATAATTTGGAACAATACGATCACTACATTATCGACCCGGCTTATTTTAAGCAGGAAAAATGGTTGAAAGTACAGTGGGAGAAATATTTTAAAAAAAATGGATTTAAAGAAAAGAAAGAAAGTAATTGCAATAGTGGCTCATGATAATCGCAAAGCCGACATGGTTGAGTGGGTTGGATACAACTCGAAAGAACTGGCGTCTCACCAGCTTGTGTGTACAGGTACTACCGGACGATTAGTGGAGGAGGAAATGGTTAAGCGCTGCAAAATACACGATGAAATGCCTCCAGAGATTACCAGGCTATTTTAAAGGATTATTCAAGTTATATTCAACGAGAAATATAGAATGGTGCATATTGTTGTTTGTTTTTCACTGCAAAAAAATAATATTTAACGAATTCAGCTACAGGCTGTTTCGTACAGAAAAAATTAAATATAAACGAATGAATCTTTCATATAAGAAAATTATATTGTTTGCCACAGTTGTGTTCTTTACCTTTTCGTGTACAACCAAAAAGCTGGTGATGAAAACCGAAGCTGAACTGGTAGGTGAAATAATTTATACCGATTTGGTATCGGCCAACGCGAATCCGTACGACGTGGTAATTCTTAAAATTGAGAATGAGAAATTAACCGAAATCCCGTCAGATATTTATAAGTTCAGTAATCTCCAGGTTCTTCACCTGGGATACAATCATTTGAACGAACTGCCCGACGAAGTTTTTAAAATTCCTAAACTGCAAAAATTATATCTCGGAAATAACCAGTTTTGGAAAGTGCCCGAAAATATTGTTCTTGCCAAAAATCTCGAAGTGCTCGACATGGCCGGAAATCAGATTCAGGTACTCTCTGATACTCTCTATTACTGTTCAAATTTGAAATTGCTGAAATTTGCAGAAAACCAGCTTGTTACGTTGCCCGACAGCATATCAAAACTTAAAAAGCTCGAAGAACTTGATTTGTTTTCCAACAAACTTGAGCGTTTGCCCGATGATATTGTTAAAAACAGAAAGCTGAAAAAAATCGATGTCGATTGGAATGCGCTGGAGGCTTTGCCTGTGGGGTTTGGAAGCTTGACAGACCTTGAAATATTCAGAGCCGAAAAGAACAAACTGAAGGAGTTGGGCGCTGATTTTGGTAATTTGGTAAAGATTCACGATTTGAAAATTAATGATAACCAACTGGAGCATCTGCCCGAAAGTTTTGGTAATCTTACCTTACTTACAGCGCTAAACCTTAACAACAACAGTTTGCATACTTTGCCCAAGTCAATTGGGCAAATGACCAAAGTTGAATCGATTAATTTATCTCAGAATCAATTGCAACGACTGACGGATTTTTCATCATTGCCGCTTTTAACAACTATTTCGTTGCGCAATAACAAGCTTACAACGGTAAGTGCTTCTTATTTTAATGCTCCACAGTTGTTCGAAATAAACCTTAGCATGAATCAGATTGCCGGTTTTTCGGGGGCATTCAATGCAAATAATTTAATAGAATTGATGGATCTTGACATGAATAGCCTGACGACGATTCCTGGCGAGTTTTCACAATTGAAAAAAATTAAAAGCATCAATTTATCCAACAATAGAATAACTGAATTTACAAAGGTTTTAAACAAGATGGAATCGTTGGAAGTGTTGAAGCTGTCGGATAACCAAATCGATGTGTTCGATAAAGTTGTAAAGGAGCATCCTGCGCTTAAAACTATCGATTTGAGCAACAATAATGTTAAACTATTGCCGCTCGATTATGCCGAAATGGAACAACTGCAACAATTAAACCTAACAGGAAATCCGATATATAGTTGGCATAAAAAACAAATTACCGGTGCATTCAAGCCGGGTATTGTTAAATTATGATATGATTATGGATACAGCATCAGCCCAAAAACGAATTGATTCACTTCGCAACGAGCTTGACCGGCACAACTACCTTTATTATGTGAAGGCACAGCCCGAAATATCCGATTTTGAGTTCGACCGGCTTTTGAAAGAGTTGGAAGCTCTCGAAAAGGAGTATCCGCAGTTCGACGATCCAATGTCGCCAACAAAGCGTGTAGGGAGTGATATTACGAGTGAATTTGTACAGGTAAAACATCAATACCCGGTTTTATCGTTGTCGAACACATACAACGAAGGCGAGTTGCGCGACTTCGGCAGTCGCATACAGCGCGAAACAAACCTGGAACCTGAATATGTTTGCGAACTCAAGTTCGATGGCGTATCCATTAGCCTGAATTACGAAAAAGGTATTCTGAGACATGCGGTAACCCGGGGCGACGGTGTTCAGGGCGATGATGTTACGGCAAACGTAAAAACCATAAGAAGCATTCCGCTGAAATTACAGGGCAGTGGCTGGCCCGATGAATTCGAAATTAGGGGCGAAATTCTTATGCCATTTGATGTTTTTACACGTTTGAACGAACACCGCGAAACCAATGGCGAAACGCCTTTTGCTAATCCTCGTAACTCAACAGCCGGCACCATTAAAATGCAGGATTCATCGGTTGTTGCAAGTCGTTCGCTCGATGCTTATTTTTACTATGTTCCAGGCGAAATAAAACTTACCGACAGTCATTACAAAAATTTGAAGCTTGCTGCCGAATGGGGTTTTAAAGTTTCGGAACACACAAAAAAATGTGCGAATATCGATGAGGTGCTTGCTTTTATTCACTATTGGGACAGCAGGCGATTTAATCTGCCTGTAGCTACCGATGGTGTTGTGGTGAAGGTTGATTCTATTCCGATTCAAAACGATTTAGGAACTACGGCAAAATCGCCTCGCTGGGCTGTTGCCTATAAGTTTAAAGCCGAGCAGGTCTCAACACGTTTGCTATCGGTTTCGTACCAGGTAGGACGAACCGGGGCTGTAACGCCGGTGGCCAATCTTGAACCAGTACAGCTGGCCGGAACGGTTGTGAAAAGAGCATCGTTGCACAATGCCGATATTATAGAGAAGCTCGATTTACACTTAAACGACGTTGTGAAGGTTGAAAAAGGAGGCGAAATTATTCCAAAAATAGTTGGCGTTGATACCGATTCGCGCCATCCGTTGAATGAAAAAGTGCATTTTATCGAAAAATGCCCCGAGTGTAGTACACCCTTGGTGCGTATCGACGGCGAAGCTGCACATTACTGCCCGAACCAGGCTACCTGTCCGCCGCAAATCAAGGGGAAAATCATCCATTTTATTGGTCGCCATGCTATGGATATCGACGGTATGGGAGAAGAAACGATTGAGCTCTTTTTCAATAAAGGACTGGTAAATAACATTGCCGATTTGTATCGTCTGAAAGTTGAAGATATAGCATCGCTAGAAAGGCTGGGAGAGAAGTCGGCAAGGCGTATTATCGACGGACTCGAAGTTTCGAAAAAAGTGCCTTTCGCCCGTGTTTTGTTTGCACTGGGTATCCGTTATGTTGGTGAAACAGTTGCAAAAAAACTAGTTTCAGCGTTTAAAAACATCGATCGTTTAATGGAGTCATCTTACGAGCAGTTAATTGATGTGAGCGAAATAGGGCAGCGTATTGCCGAAAGCATCCTGAACTTTTTTGGTAATAGCGAAAACATGAAACTAGTTGAGCAATTGCAGCAGATTGGACTTCAGTTTGAATTATCAAAAGAAGAGCTTAAGGGTACAAGTGATAAACTTGCCGGATTATCCATAATAATTTCAGGAACATTTGAAAATCATTCACGAGACGAGCTTAAAAAAATGATCGAACAGAATGGCGGGAAAAATGTTGGCTCGATATCGAAAAAAACAAATTATTTGCTCGCCGGAAAGAATATAGGGCCGGCAAAACTCGAAAAAGTGAAGAAACTTTTAATCCCGATTATTAGTGAAGACGACTTTCTGGACATGGTTAAGCAGTAATTCGACTCTTTTTTATGCCACTCACCGATAAATAATGCTTCTTTATCGAACAAGTGAAGTGTTCATGTTTTTATCTGCTTATTTTTGAAGCATAAAATTTATAGATTATGGAAAAGAAACACAATTCAAACGGGAGCAGGTTCTTTATTGGGTTTATTCTTTTATTTATTGGTTTAGTAATGATTCTTGAACGAGCTGGTGTTCTTAATTGGGAGATTTACGACTTTTTGCTTTCGTGGAAAATGTTGCTTGTAGCAATTGGTGCGTTTGTATTTTTTAACGGAAACAAAGGTGCAGGAATTGTGGTGATGGGGGTTGGTACATTTTTTATGTTACCCGACATTTTTGAAGATTACGAGCAAATCAGGCGTTATTTCTGGCCGTCGTTATTATTGGTAATGGGGCTGTTGCTGATATTAAGTAACAATCGTAAAAAGAAACTCAAGGAAACTGGCTGGAGTTATAAGAAGGATAATAGTCATGCTAACAAGGGTTCATCACATGCCTATAGCTATACCGAAGCTGATGGCGATGCGAAAACCGAAGCACATTACTACTCCAAAACCGGGACAGACAGCGACTTTTTTGATGAGTTCGTTATTTTCGGAGGACGCGAAATTAATATGGTTAGCTCTAATTTAAGGGGCGGGCATTCTACCGCTATTTTTGGAGGTGCCGAGGTTGATTTACGAAAATGTACACTAGCGCCCGAGGGATGCGCCATTGAAGTTACTACCATGTTTGGCGGTAATGTGATTAAAGTGCCCAACGACTGGACAGTGCTGAATAAAGTGACTACCATTTTTGGGGGATACAGCGATCAAAGGGTGAAAGATCCGTCGTATGCACCTAACCCGGCAAAAACAATAGTATTAACCGGAGTTTGCATTTTTGGTGGTACTGAAGTACGAAACTACGATAAAGTACATTAATACATCTGTAAGTAATGAAGCACCCATTTTTCAAAAACCCGGCTATTTTTATTTGGTATATTCTGTTTTGGCTGACAGTATCGGTCATTCAGTTTTATTTCGAACTATCCATTTACAACCTTGACATTGCGATTACCTTAGTAGATGTGGTTGTTTCAAATGTAGTGTTGGCTTTATTGGGAGTGGGTGTTTGGTATGTTGTAATTGGTGGCGTTAATGAAAAACGAAGCCAAATGTATATTGTCCTTTATCATTTAGTGGCAATGCTATTCCTGGTTTCATTTTGGATGTGGATTACCAACCAGATAGATATTTTACTTTTCGATGACGAAACTGCCAAAGCTCATTTTAACCGGGTTTTGCCCGGAAAGGCAGGAGTGGGAGCGTTGATTTATATTCTGATACTGGTTTTTTACTACACGTTTTTTTATTACGACAGGCTGAAAGAAAAGTCGAAAGAAGAAGCCCGGCTTAAGGAACTGGTAACTGCCACACAGCTTAACGAATTAAAATCGCAGATAAATCCTCATTTCTTGTTTAATAGCCTTAACTCGGTGTCGTATTTAACTGTTGCCGAACCCGAGAAGGCCCGCGAAATGGTTATCAAGCTTTCATCGTTTCTGCGTTATTCACTCAAACATAAAGAAAACGAGCTGGTAAGTATCGACCAGGAAATTGAACACATTAAGCTTTATCTCGAAATTGAGAAGGTGCGTTTTGGCGATAAATTACAGGTTGACTTCCATGTTGAAGGATGCGATAAATGTCAGATTCCGAATATGATACTTCAGCCTTTGTACGAAAATGCTATCAAATACGGTGTGTACGAAACAACCAGTAATGTTTGTATTAAAACCCGTATTTACCGAGACGGTAACTCAATGGTGTTTGTTTTGTCGAATAATTATGAGGCCGACGCACATAATAAAAAAGGCGAAGGTATTGGATTGTATAATATCAGGCAACGCCTGGGATTAGTTTACGGCGATTCAACTTTGTTGAAAATTAAAGATGAAAATCAGATATTTACAGTTACGTTAGAAATACCACAAATCAAAAAAATGTTATGAGCACAAAAATCAGAACGATCATTATTGAAGATGAATTATTGGCACGTAATCTTGTAAAAAGTTATCTCGAAAACCACGATCGGGTTGAGGTAATTGCTGAGTGTGAAAATGGCTTCGACGGACTAAAATCCATTAATGAAATGAAGCCTGATTTAATTTTGCTTGATGTTCAAATGCCCAAGCTTACAGGTTTCGAAATGCTTGAACTGCTTGAACACCGGCCAGAAATAATATTCACAACCGCTTTTAATCAGTACGCCATAAAAGCTTTTGAACATCATGCCGTTGATTACCTTTTGAAGCCATTTTCAAAAGAACGCTTAATGGAGTCGATCGACAGAGCCATAGAGCGAATTAATGGAAATGTTACCGGAGAAACGCCGATTGATAAACTGACTGAAGAGCCGGAATCTGACTTTATTGAAAGGGTCGTGGTTAAAGATAAGAGTAAGATTCATATTATTCCTGTTGACCAGATACGTTACCTCGAATCGCTCGACGATTATGTGATGATTTATACCAAAGACAAGCGTTTTGTGAAGCAAAAAACGATGAAGTTCTTCGAAAATCATCTTAATCAATCTGATTTTACGCGAATTCATCGTTCGTTTATCGTAAAAGTTGATGAGATTGCCGAAATTCAACAATACGAAAAGGAAACGCACATTGCTATTTTAAAAAACGACCATACTAAGTTGAAAATCAGTAAGAGTGGTTACAAGAATTTGAAAAAAGTGCTTAGCTTTTAATTGCTTTTTAGCAGTTCAATGACGGTGATTTCGGGGCGTATTCCAACGCGCCCGGGAAAACCAATACCACCAAAACCACGGTTAACGTACAGGTACTTATTTCCATTCTGGTACATTCCGGTCCATTTTTCGTAGCGATACTGGACTGGGCTCCATTTGAAATTATTTGTTTCAATACCAAATTGCATTCCATGTGTATGTCCGCTTAATGTGAGTTCAATATTCACTGGAAAGTTTATTATTTGTTCTTCCCAGTGCGATGGATCGTGCGAAAGCAATACTACAAAGCTATTTTTATGTACACCGTTTAAGGCTTTATCTAAATCGCCGTACTGGGGGAATGGTGCAATTCCCCAGTTTTCGACGCCGGCAATAATTATAGAGTCGTTGATTAACCTGATAATTTCATGTTCATTTTCAAGAATTTGGAACCCCATCTGTTTTATTATTTCCCGTAAATTATCAGTGTCGGTTTGCATTTCCAGTTTTGTAAAATCACCGGCATAATGGGCGTAATCGTGATTTCCTAAAATCGCGAATTTCCCGTGTGGTGCAGTCAGCTTTTTCAACGCATCAACATACGGTGTAGCTTCGGTTGAGATATTGTTAACCATATCGCCTGTGATAACGATTAAGTCGGCTTGTTGCTCCTCTACCAGTTTTAATCCTTTTTCAACTTGTTTTATGCTGCCAAAGGTTCCCAGATGCATATCTGAAATCTGGACAATTTTGAAACCATTAAATGCAGCGGGAACATTTTCATGATTCAGTTGGATTTTGTGTGCTTTGTAATTTGTAAAACCAATTAGTGTTCCGTACATGAAGAGAGTGAGTAGGATTGTATTGAAAGATAAGCCCACAATGCCGCTTGCTTTACTGCGCAGAGTATAGTTTGCAAACCGTTTTTTTTTAATCGAGATTATTATCCAACGTAAAAAGCGAATAAGATCGTCGGTAAAAAAGAAGATTGTGGAAAAGAAAAAAGCGAGAAAAACAACAACCGATAAGCTGATAAAAATATTTGTCATTGTTGAAACATTGGCATAGTTCTCAACTTGCCGTTGCCATATTAATGCAAACCCTGAAAACAATACAGTAAATGATATACCATAAATCAAGATCAACTTTTTTACTGATATTTTTAATGATTTCAGGTATCCCCGGAACGTGTAAAAACCGATTGCTGAAAATATAATCAGCGTTATAATTGCTGCTTTCATTGCAAAGGAATGTGCTGGATTAAAAAACATGGATTATTTTATTGGTGCGGGTTATTAATTTGCCAAAAGATTCCGCTTCAATTTGGTTCTCTTTGAATAATTTTTCTATTTCTTGCAAGCCGTCTTTTTCAACGGCAATAAGAAGACCTCCGCTGGTTTGGGGGTCGCATAGTATGGATTTCATTTGTTCGTTTTTCAATTTAATGTTTTGCCCATAACTGTCCCAGTTTCGGTGTGTGCCGCCGGGTATGCAGTTTTGAGCAATATAATAATCTACCTCGGCAATTTTAGGTATTTTGTCGAACTCAATTTCGGCCGAAAGGTTGCTGCCTTCGCACATTTCTGTAAGGTGGCCAAGCAAACCAAATCCAGTAACATCGGTCATTGCCTTAACATATTCCGATTCGGAAAGTTGTTGACCAATGGTGTTGAGCTGAGACATGAAGTGGGGTGCAACCTGTTCGTGTTCAGGCTTTAGTTTACATTGCTTTTGTGCAGTTGTAAATATGCCAACACCAAGTGGTTTGGTCAGGAACAAACGGCATCCTTCGGTAGCTGTGTCGTTGCGTTTTATTTTGTTTATTTCCACTTCGCCGGTAACAGCCAGACCAAAAATTGGTTCGGGGCTGTCTATGCTGTGGCCTCCGGCAAGAGCAATTCCAGCTTCTTTGCAAGCTTCACGACCGCCTTCGAGAACTTGTTGGGCTATCTTGGCAGGTATTTTGTCAACCGGCCAACCAAGAATGGCAATGGCCATAAGTGGCTTTCCACCCATGGCATATACATCGCTGATGGCATTGGCTGCTGCAATTTTTCCAAACATAAAAGGGTCGTCAACAATGGGCATAAAAAAATCGGTGGTACTTATAACAGCATGTCCATTTCCCAGATCGTAAACCGCTGCATCGTCGCGATTGTCATTGCCAACCAAAAGCCTTGCATCGAGGGTTTGTTCTTTTTTAGTTTCGAGAATGGTGCTTAGAACTTTAGGCGAAATTTTGCAGCCGCATCCGGCACCATGACTGTATTTAGTGAGTTTAATTGTTTCCATTTCTCTTGAGATATTGTATTATTGTTTCAGCATTTTTTTTGTGGTTAACATAGTCGAGTTTAATAGTGTGAACCATATCTTTATTTCTTGCCGACATCCCTTTCATGTAACTTTTATCGTAATAATGCAAGGTGATAAAAGCAACATCGTAAAAGTTTTCTTGTTCAAGCATTTCGATGGCTAGTTTTTCGTTTTGAAATCCGAGCCGTTTGGCTATTTTGTGAATGGATTCGGCTAGTTTTTCTATGTTACAATTTGCATACTCACCGACTAAATGCTTGGCTCTTTCGGTGTTTGGGATATCAAGAAAAAATAATTGCGAATTGCGCATTTGCAGGTAAAGGGGCATGGGTATTTTATCAGCGCCAATATTGTGGCTTTCATCTTCGAGCCAAATAGGTTTACTGTGGTCGAGTTTTAGCCATTGTTCATGCAGGTTGTTTTCGAATTGCTCAACAGTAGGCTGCTGAGGCTGGTTTATCCCGCCAAAAGCCGAGCCTTTATGATTGGCAAGTCTTTCGAGGTCTATGACTTGTTCGCCAATTTTTTTTAGTTCCTGCAAAATGTATGTTTTGCCACTGCCGGTATAGCCGCCCAGTATTCGTAAACAATATTCTTTCTCGAAAGTGTTTAGTACAAAATGCCGGTACGATTTGTAGCCGCCTTTTATAACCTGCACATTGCTAAAACCGTTTTCCGATAAGTGTTGTGCAAACGACTGGCTGCGCATGCCACCCCGCCAGCAATGAACGACAACTTCGCGACCGGGGGCAACTTTTATACTTTCGTCGATAAACCATTGTAGTTTAGGGGTTACGTATTTGTAGCCCAGCTTTATGGCATCTTCTTTCGATTGTTGCTTGTAAACGGTTCCCACATGAGCCCTTTCGTCGTTTGAGAAGAGCGGAATATTTACAGCACGGGGTATATGGCCTTTCTCGTATTCTCCTGGTGAGCGAACATCGATAATCACTGTTGATGATTGATAGATATCTTCAATATAACATTCACTAATCATGCTGCAAAAATAATGTAAAAAGACTATGATTTGTGTTTTGTTGCCCTTTTGTCAATTCGGTAGAGTTCTTAACTGAAGGTTTGAGGTTATCCTCAAAAAAAAGAGAACCGAAAATCGATTCTCTTTTTACTAGTAGCGGGAGCAGGACTTGAACCTACGACCTTCGGGTTATGAGCCCGACGAGCTACCAACTGCTCCATCCCGCAATATCCGGTACATTTGTTTCTCAAATGCGGATGCAAATATAGATATCTTAAATGAAAATCCAAAACATATTTTGTTTTTTTGATGAATTCGGAAACCCCTATCTTCTGTGTTGTTTGGTAAGATGTTTAAGACTATGAAGTTGGCCGAAAATGGGGAGTGTATTTTTATTATTTATTTCTCACTAAGGCATGCAACAGGGCAATTTTTGTTTTATCCTGTGTTTAAATTTTTAAATTTGTAGCTCTTAATTTGAAGCAAATGCCCGAAAAGAAGAAGTCTTTTATAAAAACAGCACTCAGAAATTACCGCTTGTCTGTTGTTGATAAGCAAAACCTTACCGAGGTTTTTTCGATGCAGGTATCGGAAATGAAATTCTGGGGGTATAATACATTAATATTTGTATTGGGGGTTATCGTAACCGTATTATTGATTTTTTATACACCGGTCAAATACAATGTACCAGGCTACCCGTCTGGTAATTTAAGCAAAATGATGGTTTACCATTCGATTATGATTGATTCTCTTTCATCTGAAATAGAAAAGCGCGATACATATCTTGAGAATATTCGCCAGGTTATTACAGGTGGTGTAGTGGTTGATACAATTTATAATAGTGAAGATACACATACACAGAATGCAAACTTGCAACCTGTACGCGACGATTCTATTTTTAATGCTTTGATTGGTCCTGATAAGTACAAGTTTTCATATATGAATAGCAACGAAACATCGACATCAATTGGTGGCCTTAACTTTTTCACGCCCGTTGAAGGGGTTGTAATTAATCGTTTTAATGCAGGCCCTGGGCATTACGGAACCGATATAGTTGCCAAAGAAAATTCACAGATATATGCAGTACTCGACGGCACCGTTATTTTTGCCGAATGGTTGGTCACAACAGGGTATGTTGTACAAATTCAGCACTCTAATAATATAATATCAATATATAAACACAATTCTGAAATTACTGTAAAGCCCGGCGAACGCGTTAAAGCCGGCGATGTAATTGCCATTATAGGTGACGAAGGAATGTATTCAACAGGGCCACATTTACACATTGAGCTTTGGCAAAATGGCATGCCGCTGGATCCCGAAGCTTATATCAATTTTTAATTAATAAATATTTATGAAACGACTGGCAATTCTAGGATCAACTGGTTCGATAGGTACACAAGCACTTGATGTCGTTGAGGCGAATCCACTTCTTTTTTCAGTAAAAGTTTTAACAGCTCATAACAATGTGCAGTTGCTTATTCGACAAGCCTTAAAATTTAAACCGAAAATTGTTGTCGTTGCAAACGATGAACACTATGATGAATTAAGTGATGCTCTCGGGATAGAAGGAATTGAAGTTTATTCAGGTGCGTTGGCATTACAGCAAGTAGTGCTTGATGATGAAATTGACATGGTGGTGGCTGCAATGGTAGGGTATGCCGGATTGCTGCCGGTAATCAACGCCATTAAATCAGGAAAAGAAATAGCCCTCGCCAACAAAGAAACATTAGTAGTTGCCGGCGATATTATTACCCGTTTGTGTGCCGAAAATAATGTGAATCTGTTGCCGGTCGATTCTGAACATTCTGCAATATTTCAATGTCTCGAAGGCGAGCAACACCAGGATATTGATAAAATTATACTTACCTGCTCCGGTGGGCCTTTCCGAAAGTTTACGCTTAAAGAACTCGAAAAAGTTACCAGCAAACAGGCTTTGGCGCATCCTAACTGGAATATGGGCGCTAAAATAACCATTGATTCAGCAACGCTTATGAACAAGGGTTTTGAGGTTATCGAAGCAAAATGGCTTTTCGATGTATCTGCATCCAAAATTGATGTTGTTGTGCACCCACAAAGCATAGTGCATTCGCTGGTTCAGTTTACCGACGGATCGTTGAAAGCACAGCTGGGGCTGCCCGATATGCGTTTGCCTATCCAATATGCAATGTGCTACCCCGGAAGAGTTGAGAATAATTTTCCACGTTTTAATTTTACCGACTATCCGGAACTTACTTTTCATAAACCCGATACCAAAAAATTTCGTAACCTTGCACTCGCATATCACGCAGTTGAAAAAGGGGGGAATATGGCTTGTATTATCAATGCAGCCAACGAAATTGCTGTTGATGCTTTTTTGAACGGCAGGATGCAATTTTTACAAATGCCCGTTTTGATTGAACAATGTATGCAACAAATTGCTTTTATTAGCCAGCCTGAAATCAACGATTATATTGAAACCGATAAAGAAACAAGGCGGAAAGCTTTAGAAATTATTAAACAAATGAGTTAAAAACAGGAGTAGAGAGAATATGGAAGTATTAGTTAAGATTGCACAATTCCTTTTAAGCCTTTCGTTATTAATTGTTATTCACGAACTTGGGCATTTTATTTTTGCTAAAATATTTAAGTGCAGGGTCGAAAAATTTTATCTCTTTTTCAATGCTGGCTTTTCGTTATTTAAAACCAAAAAAGGAGAAACTGAATATGGAATTGGCTGGATACCTCTTGGCGGATATGTGAAAATTGCAGGAATGATTGACGAGTCGATGGACAAAGAGCAAATGAAACAAGAACCTAAACCATGGGAGTTTCGCTCAAAAAAAGCTTATCAACGACTTCTGATTATGGTTGGTGGTGTGCTTATGAATTTTATGGCTGCAATTATAATTTATATAGGAATGTCGTATGCCTGGGGTAAGGAATACCTGCCAACCGAAAATGTAAAATACGGTATTACTGTAAATGAAGTTGGCCGGGACATTGGCTTTAAAAATGGCGACAAAATTGTATCGGTTGAAAATGAACCTATAGCTGATTTTTTTGAAATATTGCCAACCATAATGTTCGAAATGGCCGAGTCGGTTCAGGTTGAGCGCGATGGTCAAATGATAGATGTAATGATTAACGAAGAGGATATTGCCAAGTTGATGAAAATCCGTGGCGTATTGGGGTTGCGGTATCCTTTCGAACTAAAAGTGTCCGATTTCCCATCTGAATCGCCTGCAAAAGAAACAGGAATCGAAATCGGTGATGAAATTGTTTCAATTGACGGAATCCAATTTGAGTATTACGACCAGTTTACGGAATACCTTAACAACAATAAAGGCAAAGAAGTTGCTGTAACGGTTATGCGTAGCGGCACTGAAATTGAAATGCCCGTTACATTAACCTCCGAAGGGCTGCTTGGTGTTAATCGTAATAATAATATTTCGGAGTATTTTGAGTTTGCCCGGCTCGAATACAACTTTTTCGAAGCAATACCAGCTGGTCTTAAAAGAGGTTGGAAAACTTCGGGAGATTACTTAAAGCAGTTCAAGCTTATTTTTAACCGCACTACTAAGGGGTACGAATCATTGGGCGGTTTTATCACTATTGGCAGCATATTCCCTGGAATCTGGAACTGGAAAGTGTTTTGGGACATGACCGCTTTTCTTTCAATAATTTTAGGTATTATGAATATGCTTCCAATTCCAGCTCTCGATGGCGGCCATGTAATGTTCGTTTTATACGAAATGGTTACTGGTAGAAAACCCAGCGATAAGTTTTTCGAATACGCGCAATATGTGGGGCTTATCGTTCTGTTGTTCCTGATGCTTTATGCCAATGCCAACGATGTAATACGGTTGTTTCGGTAGCTGATATCTTATAACAAGAAGCGGGGTGTTCTTTTATTTTGTTAATAATAACCGCTTTTGAAAATTGATTATTATATTTGTTCAAATTAATATTGTAAATACTATGAACTTGACAGTTATAGCCGGAATGCTTGGAGGGTACGAAATAGCATTAATCGTACTGGTTATTGTGATAATTCTTTTTGGTGGAAGAAAAATTCCTGAGTTAATGAAAGGAATAGGAAAGGGTATGAAGGAATTTAAAAATGCGACCAAAAATAATACTAAAGAAACAGAAACAGAACCAGAACCAGAACCAGAAAACAAAAAAGAGAAAAATGATTAATTAATAACAGACCCTGCTGAATGGCGGGGTTTTTGTTGTAATTATATCGATTTCAATTTATCCCGAATTACAAAAGGGAGTTTTTAGTTAATCATTATAAAATGCTATGAATATGAAACGAGTAAGGCTTGTTATAACGATGGTTGCTATATTGGCAATGCTTGGAGCTTGCGACAGTCGTAATCAAACGTCAATGAAAAAGAATGTAACCGGCAAAGCTGGTGAATTAGTAGTGGTAATTGAACCTACGGCCTGGGATAATGCTCCCGGAAAGATGATAAGGATGATAATGGCGCAGGAGCAACTTGGATTACCACAGGATGAGCCAATTTTTAACCTTATTAATATTCCTCACGCAGCTTTTGGCGACATATTCAAAACCAGTAGAAATATTGTAGTTGTAAAAATTAATAAAAACATTGAAAAGAATGAAGTATTGTTAAAACGTGATGTACATGCACATACTCAGGCTGTGGCTTATGTGAATGTAACGTCGTTTGCCGATTTTGAAAAATTCTTCGCAGAACAATCTGATCGGATTGTCTCTTTTTTCCTACGAGCTGAACGCCAGCGTTTATCATTAAACTATTCAAACTATAATGTAAAAACTGTGTCGGCCAAAACTAAAGAGCATTTTGGTGTAACTATTAATGTACCTCCCGGTTTTGTAGTTGATAAAGTTGAAGATGATTTTATGTGGATACGTTTTGAAACACCTGAAATCAGCCAGGGGATTTTTATCTACTCGTTTCCTTACGAGCTCGATAGTACGTTTACTGCCGACTATATGAAAGCAAAGCGGAATATTTTTCTGAAAAAATATGTTCCCGGACCAACAGAAGGTTCTTACATGACAACCGAGAGTATTGTGCCGGTTTTGTTTAGTATTTTTCAAAAAGACGGAAATTATGCATCCGAAATGCGAGGATTATGGAAAGTTGAGAATGATTTTATGGGAGGCCCTTTTATCAATGTAGCCATGCTCGATATGCTAAATAACAGAGTTTTAGTTCTCGATGGGTTTGTGTATGCTCCTGGCAAAGAGAAACGCAATTATTTGAGACAAATTGAGGCAATGATTTATTCAGCCAGCTTTATCAATCAAGACGATATAGATAAAATTAATAAGCAGTTCGATTTTTAAAAACAGAGATAGGTTGTTCAGCATTTATATGGGGAATTCACATATTTTGATGTCGTGTTCGTTTCAAAAAAAAGGTTAATTTTGTGTTTCGTATTAGAAGCTAATGCATTTCGGAATGTGTAACATTTATTTTGAATTATATTTCAAAAGTTATAGCCGAAGAGTATAGTAATTGGCTTCATAAACGCCATTTCGGTTTTTAAATTTTAAAAAATGAAGAATATTATAAAAGTAGGCATAACGCAAGGAGATATAAATGGCATTGGTTACGAAGTAATTATCAAATCGCTTAACGATGTAAGAATGCTGGAGCTTTGCACTCCTGTT
Organism: Prolixibacteraceae bacterium; assembly: GCA_027858715.1. Classification (GTDB taxonomy): domain Bacteria; phylum Bacteroidota; class Bacteroidia; order Bacteroidales; family Prolixibacteraceae; genus Roseimarinus. Next base: position 10,179 of record JAQICD010000141.1, on the reverse strand, counting down.
GTTTACGGTTCTCCAAAAGTTGCAGCCTATCACAAAAAGGTCCTTGATTTTGAAGACTTCAATTTTCACCAAATACGCGAAGCTTCCGATGCCGACAATCACAGGGTGAATATAATAAATTGTTGTGACGATAACGTTCGTGTTGAGCTGGGAAAACCAGGTAATCTTGCAGGTGAAGCTGCTTATCTCGCACTCGAACAAGCAATAAACGATTTAAAAGAAGGCAAAATTGATGTGCTGGTTACTGCACCTATAAATAAAGAAACTGTTCAGTCCGATATTTTTAATTTTCCCGGGCATACAGAGTATTTGTCACAGCAGTGCGATTCAATTGAACCGCTTATGCTTCTTATTACCGAAAACATGCGGGTAGGAGTTGTAACCGGACATATGCCAATAAAAGATGTACCGGCTGCTATCACAAAAGAATTGATACTGAAAAAACTTAAAATTCTCCATAAATCGCTGGTTCAGGACTTTGCCTGCACGAATCCACGTATTGCCGTACTTGGCCTGAATCCGCATGCCGGAGATAACGGGGTGCTAGGCGATGAAGAGAATGACATTATTCAGCCTGCATTGAAAGAGGCATTTGATCGTGGAATTAATGCCATGGGGCCTTATCCTGCCGATGGTTTTTTCGGATCAGGGCAACAATACAAATTTGATGCTATATTGGCTATGTATCACGATCAGGGTTTGGCTCCGTTTAAAGCTTTAACTTTCGACACGGGTGTTAATTTCACTGCCGGGCTACCTGTTATTCGTACTTCACCCGGGCATGGCACTGCTTTCAATATTGCCGGTCAGGGTATAGCGTCCGAAGAATCGTTTAAGCAAGCCATTTATAAGGCCATTGATATTTTCCGGAACAGACAAACTTACCAGGAAATTAGCCGAAACCCTCTTCCAAAGTATGAAATTAAAGCCAATGGCGAGTCAGACCATGTAGATTTAACAAAAGAGCAAGATACTGAATTTTAGTATGATTGAATATATTAATGGCCAGCTTACTGAATTAAACCCTGCTCATATTGTGTTAGATGTAGGCGGAATGGGGTATTTTATTCACATTTCGCTGAATACATATACAGCGTTAAGCGGGAAAAAACAGGCAAAGGTCTATATCCACGAAGTTATTCGCGAAGATGCCCATTTGTTATTTGGTTTTCACGACTTCGACGAGCGTGAGCTTTTTCGAAATTTGATTTCTGTTTCAGGCGTTGGTGCTACTACCGGAATCCTTTTTCTATCGTCACTTCAAACCGACGATATTAAATCTGCCATTATTGTAGGCGATGTTAATAAACTAAAGAGTGTTAAGGGTATAGGGCTTAAAACTGCTCAGCGAATCATTATTGAGTTAAAAGATAAGCTTGCTAAAGAACCTGTATCTTCAAACATTTTTGCTATTGAAAACAATAGTACACGCGAAGAAGCGTTATCTGCATTAGTAACTCTAGGGTTTGTTAAAAAAGGAGCCGAAAAGGTAGTTGACAAAATTTTGAAAAACAACTCAGAAAAATCGGCAGAACAAATCATTAAGGAAGCATTAAAGCAAATGTAAATCCCTGTTCGTTTTGAGAAGAAATATTTTCGATATAATTATTTTGATAGCTTTTATTTTAGCTACCACAACGGTAAATTATGCACAAACCGGAACAACCGAAAGTGCAACGGTTGAAATTGATACGACCGGAACTTTGCATTATCCTTTTGAAAATGATGGATCTTTCGATTATCCCAACGATGAGGAAGTCTCGCCGCTGTATCTCGACAGACCCTCGAACATCCAAACCACTATTGAATACGATCCGTTTACACGTGAGTATATAATTAAAGAAAATGTTGGTAACCTTCAGTATCGAATGCCAAAGGCTATGAAGCTGACGGAATATGTGAAATACGATTTCGATCGGGCTGTAAGAGATTACTGGCGTACCAGATCAAATACCGAAGATATTGAAATACAACAATCGGGACTTATTCCCCAGTTACGAATAGAAAGCGAAGCATTTAGTAATATTTTTGGTAGCGATGTTATTGATATTCGACCACAGGGTTATGTGGAAGTGCAATTTGGTGTTGAGTCGAGATATAACGGCAACGAAACATTGCCAGAACGGATGAGAAGGGTCACTTCTTTCGACTTCGAAAACCAGATTAACATGAGTGTAAGAGGTAAAATTGGCGACAAAGTGAACCTCGATTTTAATTATAATACTGAAGCAACTTTCGATTTCCAAAACGAAATGACCCTTGATTATACCGGAAAAGAAGATGAAATTATTCGTCGTATAGAAGCCGGTAATGTTTCTTTGCCTTTAAATGGCTCACTTATACAGGGTGGCACAAATTTATTTGGTATTAAAACCGAAATGCAATTTGGTAAGCTTAATGTTACTACAGTTATTTCACAGCATAAAGGCGAATCGCAGGTAATTGAAACCGAAGGAGGAGCTCAAACAACCAGAAAAGAATTAAAAGCATCGGATTATGATGCGAATCGCCACTTTTTTATATCGAAGTATTTCCGCGAGAATTACAACAATGCCTTAAGTATGCTGCCTGTTATTCGTACACAGGCTGTTGTTAACAAAGTTGAAGTGTGGGTTACCAATAAAACACAAAATTTTGTTTCAGCCCGCGACATTGTTGCTTTTGTCGATTTGGGCGAACCAGCACAGTCAATTACCAATAGCGTGCCTGAGTTTGCCGGTACAGGTATGACTAACCCCGGAAACGGTGCCAGCGGCATGTACAATGCACTGGTAAATAATTATTCACAGGTAAGAGAGTCGGATCAGGTTAACAATATATTGTCGCCACTTCAAACTTACGGTTTTGAAAACGGTCGCGATTGGGAGAAAATTGATCAGGCTCGAAAACTTAATCCTTCTGATTATACTTTTAATTCGCAACTTGGTTTTATATCGTTGAATTCGCCACTGAACAACGACGAGGTTTTGGCTATTGCCTACGAATACACACTAAACGGAGAAATATACCAGGTAGGTGAGTTTACTACAAATGGAATTGATTCGGAAAAAAGTCTTATTCTGAAAATGATTAAGGGAACAAACCTCTCGCCCGGACTGCCAACCTGGGATTTAATGATGAAGAATATATACAATACAGGAGGATATAACCTTACCCGCGATGGGTTTGAATTGCATGTAACTTATTATAACGATTCTACAACAACACACATAAATTATTTGCCCGAGAGTGAATTACGCGATACTGTTTTGTTGCGTTTAATGAATCTTGATAATCTTAATTCGCAAAATGATTATACAGCAAGTGGTGATGGCGTTTTTGACTTTGTCGAAGGGATTACCGTAAATAGTCAAAACGGGCGTGTTATTTTCCCTGTTCTTGAGCCTTTCGGCGAAAATATAGCCAACAATATTAGTGATGAAAAACTGAGGGAAAAGTATGCTTATACATCTTTATACGAAAAAACGAAAACAGAAGCAGAGCAGGATGCTGACCACGATAAATACCGAATTGTTATTACATATAAGGGCGCATCGGGATCTGAAATTGCTCTTAATGCTTTTAACCTGGCCAAAGGGTCGGTAAAGGTAACTGCAGCAGGCCGGCAGCTAATCGAAGATGTTGATTTTGTAGTAGATTATGCTATGGGACGAGTACGGATTATCGACACAGGTTTAATTGAAGCCGGCACGCCCATACAGGTGTCAACTGAAAGCCAGGAGCTTATTTCAACCCAGCGAAAAACCATGATTGGATCGTACGCCAATTATATGTTTTCCGATAAATTTAACGTTGGTGGTACAGCTTTGTTTATGAACGAGCGCCCGATAACCAATAAAGTAGATATTTCTGATGAGCCTGTATCTAACCTTATGTTAGGGCTTGATTTTCAGTATCGTGAGCGTTCCAGATTATTAACCGATATCGTGAACTTATTACCATTTTACGAGTCGGATGTTGAATCGAGCATTTCACTCGAAGGTGAAGTGGCAAAACTGATAACAGGAAAATCTGGAGCTACTGGCAACCAGGTTTATATTGACGATTTTGAAGGGGTTGAAACTACCTATTCTTTTCTGAATCCTTACGGATGGTACATGGCTTCGACGCCGCAAAAACAACCCGGTTTATTTCCTGAAGGTAATTTAATTGACAATCTGGCTTATGGTTACAATCGTGCAAGGCTTGCCTGGTATTTTATCGACCGTGAGGTGTTTATCGAATCGTCGCGAACAGCAATGCCATCACACATAAAATCTGACCCCGATGTACGCTCGAACCATTATGCACGTAGTGTAGCAGTTAACGAAATATTTCCTGGTAAAGAAATTCCGTTGGGGCAACCAAACTATCTTACAACCCTCGATTTGGCTTATTTCCCTTGGGAAAAAGGACCTTATAACTTCGATACTGAAGGCGAAGCCGGTATTTCGGCTGGGGTTGATGAGAAAAACAATCTACTTGAGCCAGATTCAAGATGGGCGGGAATGATGCGAGCCCTACAAACAACAAATTTTGAAACTTCGAATATTGAATATATCGAATTTTGGGTGCTCGATCCGTTTATATACGATGAAGGAACGCACAAAGGTGGAGATCTGTATTTTAACCTTGGTAATGTGTCGGAGGACATATTGAAAGATTCGCGTAAGGCATTTGAAAATGGTTTGCCGGTTGGGGTTATCGAAAATGTTGATACTACTGTTTGGGGGCGTGTTTCTACCAAAACACAATTGGGGATTTCGTTTGAGAATAGTGACGAGAGCCGCCAGTACCAGGATATTGGACTAAATGGATTGAATGATGAAGATGAAGCTTCATTTTATATTGATTATATCAATAAACTGCAAACCATACTATCACCATCTGCTTTAGACGATGTAATGGCCGATCCGGCTAACGATAACTTTAGCTATTATCGTGGTACATATCACGATGAAAACAAGCACTCGTTATTCGAACGCTATAAAAAGTACAATAATCCACAAAATAATTCTCCAACTGATGGTATGAGTAGCGAAAACTACACCATGGTTGGAAAAACTGATCCTGATGTTGAGGATATAAACGGCGATAATACTTTAAGCGAACTGGAGGCATATTACCAGTATAAAGTAAGTATCAGGCCTGAAGATTTACAGGTTGGTAAAAATTATGTGGTTGATAAAGTGGCAGCTACGGTAACATTGGCTAACCAGGAAACAGAAACAGTTAACTGGTATCAGTTTAAAATACCAGTACGTGATGAGTCGGAATATGAGAAAATTGGCGATATTTCTGGTTTTAGCTCTGTCCGGTTTATGAGAATGTTTCTTACAAATTTTTCCGACTCTGTAATTATGCGTTTTGGTTCTCTTGGATTAGTTCGATCCGATTGGCGTGAAGTAACCGATATATTAACTGACGATAGAGCTGCCGGATCTGCAAATGCTCAGTTTGAAACAACCTCTGTAAATATTGAAGAAAATGGCAGTAAGTCGCCCGTGAATTATGTGCTTCCTCCTGGTATTCAGAGGGAAAGAGATCCATCGAGTACAACCATGGTTGAAATGAATGAACAATCGATGCTTCTGAAAGTAAAAGATTTAGAATCGGGTGATGCCAGGGCTGTTTATAAGAGTGTTGGTGTCGATTTACGACAATTTAAAAACCTACGGATGGCTGTGCATGCTGAAGAGATACAAGGGTATCCGCTCGAAGATTACCAGATGTCGGTTTTTGTAAGGCTTGGAAAAGATAAAGACAATTATTACGAATATGAAATACCCTTAAAACTCACACCTCCACCGGCTACTACTTATAATAACGATAGTGAGTCTGACAGGAGTATAGTGTGGCCTGACGAAAATGAATTATTTGTAGCATTAAACCGTTTTCCTCAATTAAAACTTGAACGAAACGATAAGGCTCGCCAAGTAGGAGCAACAATTAGTATCAGAGATGTTTATGAGATAATTGATGAGCAGTCGGTTAACGAAAAAAATATATTGAAAATTAAAGGTAATCCAACACTTGCAGATGTTGACAGGGTATATATAGGTCTTCGGAATCCCTACAGCGAAAATCCGTCTCATCGTTCTGTCGAAGTGTGGGTTAACGAATTGAGAGTGAGTGATTACGACGAGAGTGGCGGGTGGGCCTCAAGTGGACGTATGTCGGTAAGGCTTGCCGACCTTGGTAGTGTCTCGTTAACCGGACAGACACAGTCTGTAGGATGGGGTAGTGTAAGCCAGTCGGCCAGTCAACGTAGTCTTGAAGAACGCCGCCAATTTAGTGTTGCTGCCACAGCAGAACTTGGGAAGCTCGTTCCCGAAAAAATTGGTCTGAATATGCCCATGTTTTATAGTTATTCAACATCAATTTCGAACCCTGAATTTAGCCAGCTTGATACAGATGTGAAAATGGATGATGCACTTGAGGTATTGGAATCGCCTGAAGAAAAAGATTATCTTTTGGACTTATCGCAAGATGTAGTGAAACGAAAAAGTTTGAATATAAATAATGTAAGTATTGCACCCGAAAGAAAAAATAAGGAGAGAAAGCCTTTGCCTATCGATGTGGAAAACTTTTCATTGTCATATTCTAAAAACGAACAGATAAGTCATAATGTTGATGTTGAAAACTATCTGCAGAGAAACGAAAAAGGGGTGTTCAACTATAATTATTCCATGCGTTCGACACCAATAACACCGTTTAAGGATATTAATCTTATTAAAGGTAATGCTTTTGCCCTGATCCGTGATTTTAATTTTTCATTTTTACCCGAACTGATATCCTTCCGTACGGATCTGACCCGCTCGTACAACGAACGAACCATGCGCGATAATACCGGTTTGGGATTAAGCTTGCCAACAACGGTTCAGAAAGATTTTCTTTGGAATCGCTACTTCGATTTCAGATGGAATTTATCACGTTCGTTAAGCGTTGATTTTTCGAACCAGAACATTGCACGTATCGACGAACTTGAAGGGGTTATGAACAAAGACCTTTATCCAGATGAATACCAACAAATGATGGATGAAATATATGACAATATTGCATCATTTGGGCGTCCGGTCGATTATCAGCACAGTATTAATGTTAACTACCGCATACCTATCAATAAACTTCCATTGCTCGATTGGACATCGGCTACAGCAACGTATAGGGGGACTTACGACTGGATAGCCGGTGCCAAAGTTCGCGACGAATCGATAGAATTGGGAAATACTGTAGGAAATAACATGAATGCACGTTTAAACGGTCAGTTGAATTTTCTTACATTGTACAATAAAGTGCCTTATTTACGGGAAATAAATAACCGATTTCAGTCAACAAGAAGGCAATATGGATCAAGGGCACGCGACAGGCAACAACAGCGTAATGAAAGCGGTAGCGATGCACCAAAACGAATTAAAGATGTAAAATATACAGATAGGGGCGTATCGTTCAGAGCCGATGTGCCGAAATCGGTTTTTCACAGGTTGGGAACCGAGGATGTTACCGTGGTGGTTATTAACGAGCGCGGCGATACTATCGACGGAGAATTGACAATTATCGATTTGAACCGTATTAATTTCAAATCAGATGTAAGTATTCGCGAGGGAAAAGTTATCGTAAGCGGTAAAAAAGAAATTGACGAGTTATTTATTGAAAAAGCTCTTGCCTTTTCAACCCGTATGTTGCTTGGTGTACGCTCGGTTCGGATTACTTATAATCAAACCGGGGCTACACATCTTCCAGGATTTCTGCCTGAACCATACCTTTTCGGAATGCGGAACGATGAAAGTACCGGCGGAATGCTTGCGCCTACCATACCATTCTTACTGGGCTGGCAGGACGAAGATTTTGTTTTTACGGCAGCCGAAAACGGATGGGTAACTCTTGATAATTCAATCCAAAAGCAATACATGTTGCAAAATAGCGAAACATGGAATTTTGCTGTTCAGTTAGAACCAATTCCAAATGTGCGCATCGACCTTACAGGTAGCCGTCGCGAATCGAACAATATTAGCAGTTATATTAACTATAACGAAGCAGAAGAAATGTTTGAACTGCAAAACCGGAAAGAAACCGGTAACTTCGATATGACTGTATTTACTTTACGTACTGCTTTTAGAGAACCCCTGTCGGGTAACGAAGCGGTATCAGAAATTTTCGATGAGTTCAGGTATAAAAACAGGCAGGTAATTGCCAATAGATTGAATCAGCAACGTGGATGGAACGAAGGACAGGGGTATTCCGGGAGACCCGGTGAAACGGTTGATGGCGTGTCAATCAACTCAACCGAAGTAATTATTCCTGCTTTGCTGGCTGCATATTCCGGTGTTGATGCTTCTGATATATCTCTCAAAACACGACCTGGACTGGCATCGATAAGGCCAAACTGGAGGCTGAATTATAATGGAAATCCACAACAAATTGAATGGATGAAAGATGTAATTCATTCATTGAATTTTAGTCACAGCTATAAATCAACATATTCTATCGGACGGTACGAAACAAACCTGGCATACAACCCCGATCAAGATGGGCTAAGCTGGGTTCGAGACGAGCTTGATGGAACTTCATTTATACCAGAACTGTCTATTACCTCAATTAATATACAGGAGGCCTTTAACCCGTTAATAAATGTTGATATAGGTTTTGTAAACGATTTGAGTACTCGTTTTGAAATAAGACGAACACGTAATTTTAACTTCGATTTTACGGCGAACCAATTGTCCGAAATGGTTAAGAACGAATTCACAGTTGGTGTTGGATATCGTTTTACAGGTCTTGACATGATTATTAGAACCGACCGCAGCCGACAAGAAGTATCTAATGATCTTAATCTTAGGTTTGATTTAACCAGCAGTGACTATAAGAATGTTTTGCGCAAGGTAGATGTTGAAAATGGAGAATTAACCGGTGGTACAAAAGTATTGTCGATGAATTTTAATGCCGATTACATGCTGAGCGATAAACTAACGGTTAAACTTTATTATCAGTACAACCTTACCAATCCATACAGTACCTTAAATGGTTACTTGCAATCGAACACCAAATTTGGATTAAGCTTTAACTTTGCAATAATGTAGCATTACCTGTCGAAACAGCTTGTTCCTTTATAAAGGAAACGAGGCAAATGTGATTGATGTTAAGGGTTTTGAAGCTTCGCGTTTGAAATGTTTGAAGTTTCGCGTTCGAGTTTGTTTTATGCTTGTTTCATCTGATCACTCTTTCCCAAACTTTTATATTTTTGCGCCATGATAAAGTTCGTGCACGACAATATCATCAAACTATACATCATAAAGATTTCCAAGTGGTTTTCTCTTATCATGCCCATTATCGTGCTTTTTTATCAGGATAACGGGCTTAGCATGACGCAAATATTCCTTTTAAAATCAGTTTATTCGGTTGGGATGTTGATATTCGAGATTCCATCGGGATATTTTGGCGATGTATGGGGACGGAAAAAAACACTGATTGTCGGCACTTTAATGGCGACACTTGGCATTTCCTTCTATTCATTTTCGTTTGTATTCTGGCAGTTTATGGTGGCCGAGCTTGTTTTGGGCATCGGGCAGAGTTTTATCTCGGGCTCCGACTCTGCCATGCTTTATGATACCTTAAAAAGCAAAAAGCGCGAAAGTGAATACCTGAAATATGAAGGCCGTGTAACGTCTGTTGGAAATTTTTCGGAAGCGATTGCAGGTATTTTGGGTGGATTATTGGCTAGTATCACTTTGCGTATGCCGTTTTATTTTGATGTTTGTATTGCCGCCATGGATAAACCGGCAGCATTAACTTTAGTAGAACCCAATTACATTAACAAAAAACGCATTGCAAGCCTCAAAGATGTTTTTAATGTAGTGCACTATGCTATGGTTGATTATGCCAAACTGCGTTATTTCATTCTTTTTTCATCCCTGATTGGAACAGCAACCCTCACTTTTGCATGGTTTCTTCAGCCCGTGTTAATTGAAATTGATATCCCGATAGCTTTGTTTGGTGTTTTCTGGACACTCCTGAACATAACAGTCGGAACATCATCTATTTATGCTCATAAAGTACGAGAGCGGTTCAGTCAGAAACAAACTACACGATTTATATACATTTCGGTTGGATTGGGTTACATCTTAACTGCCGCATTTATTTCACTCTGGATTATTCCGGTATTATTCGCATTCTATCTGGTGCGGGGTATTGCAACACCGG
>JAQICD010000111.1 GCA_027858715.1 Prolixibacteraceae bacterium | reverse complement strand
AATAAAAAAAGCGAACCATAAAGATTCGCTTTTTTTATTTAATCAGTTATCGTGTGTTTCAACTATCTTTTATTGAACTTCAACACGGCAGTTTCGTTATTTATGCTTTGTATTTTTATGATGTAAGCACCTTGTTGCAGGTTCGAAACATCAAGCTGGTTCATCGAACGTGCACTTACATTCATACGCGATCCGCTTAGGTTATAAACCTCTGCCAACTTCACATCAACACCCGAAATATTCAGCGTATTGTTTACAGGGTTCGGATATACCTTCCATGCATTGGCGAAGTCGTCAACACTCGTTTCGAATGAGAAGTTGAGGGTGTACGTTTGTGTGTTTGTACCATCTTCGGCTGTAACTGTAATTACTACACTTGTTCCGTCTTCAGGTATTTCTACAGTACCGTCACCTTCAACAGTTGCACCGTCGTCGGTTGTTGTAGTGGTAATATCTACCGAGGTAGTTCCTAATAGAAGCTCAACACTAAATGTTGTAAACAATGGAGTGAAAGCAGGTTCTAGTTCACCAACCGATACTTCAATGTTTGTAAGTGATGCATCGCTTGACAAGGCTGCTACTGCTTCAGTAATTGGAAGACCAAGGATACGTTGTATCTCTGCCAGGTAAACATTGCGTGCAACATCAGTAAGTGGGAAGAAGTTTACACCTCCTGCATTGTCGTTACCAAAACCAAAGTAAACACGCTCAGCAACCGGACTTTCTTCTGTGTCTTCGTAGAATGCAACTCCAGCTTCGAAACGTACAAACAACGGTGCATTTTCCTGGTAGTCGAATGTGGCCAATATTGTACCATTGGTTTGTGCTACCTCAAGAAGCATGTCGTTTGGTGCTGCACTCCAGTCGAGTTTGCCGTCGGTTGGAGTGGCATAAGTGAATACAGGATCGTCGGCCATCAATACATCTGCAACGGCCATTGCAGGCTCTTCGTCGAAGTGATCTGCTGACGTACTGTTAAACCAGTTAATGCGGCTGCTGCGTGCAACGTACTGTGCATTAAGAATAATCGGTGTGGTAATGGCATGCCATGCATCTTTATCGACTTGTTCTCCAAAGTCACCACTGCTTGGGCTACGTCCTATAATAATAAGGTCAGCAGCATTCAGTTTGTCAACCTCTTCCTGTGGTGCAGCACTCAGGGTCGTTGTTGATGGATAAAACTTCTCAACATTAGCGTCCTGGCTCATCAACCATGTATATTGCTCGTCGTCACGATCATCAGGGGTTAACAGTATGATGGTTTTATCTTCGATACCACCACCTACTTCTACTGGCTCGGTTGGTACCGAAAGGCCTGCAAGTGAGTAAACAGCATTACGCCATAGTGTTAATCCGGCTGAAGTCATATCACCAGGCTTAGACATCGCACCATAGTTCATGGCCATGGTAATCATGCGTGCCTGTAGTGTTTCTGAACCAATAGTTGCTCCGGATGGTATGTCGTTGATACATACAGTTGCATTTTCAGGATCGTTCACCCCACTGGCCAACAATGTATTCTCTGCTGAGATTACTACATCGGTTGCAAATTGCATGCCTTTTGTGCGGCTGTCGCCACCGTTGTCGTCACCACCGGTTGTAAACAACTGTGCTACGCCTTCGGTGAATTCAATACCATTGAATAATGCATTTGACTGGTTATCTTCTGAAACCGTAACAGATAGCGTTCCTTCTTCTTCACCACCGCTACCGGCAGCTCCGTCCTGGAAGCCACGTCCATCTCTCATGGTATATACCTTGTTCAAAATGAATGGAACAGGCATTGTTCCCATACCAAGTGTTTGGCCTCTTTGGTAGATCGTTGATGAAGAACCAAAAGCTTCCTGTGCAACTACCACATCATAAACACTAAGATCTAATGGACCACCAGTGTCGTCTGCGTCATGTTCGATTACAGTCAGATCGATGTTTTCATCGGCTTCCAACATGGCAACAATAGGATCTGAAGCACCTACTGCTGTTAAATTAGAAAAGCTTGTTACGTAAGCTATTTTAACAGTTTCTTGTGCGAATAGAAACGTTGAGGTTAAAACTAAACTTAAAAATAATAGTAAATTTTTTTTCATTGTGTTTTAGATTTAAATGTTAAATAATAGTAGATCTTTATGTTTGATAAATATCCGTTTTAAATGTTAAACAGATGTGTAGATTTGTACTGAAAATGGGGGGCATTTAGTTTATTTCATATTGTGATACTGTCTTTTTGTTAAGCAGATGTGTAATTTCAAAAGAAAACGATTGTGGTTTTGTGTAGAATTAATAGTTTAGTACAATATTATTAGAAAGAAGAAAATGATGTGCAGGTTATTAACCTAAAATTAAATTTTGATTATATGAAATCTTCAATTTTATTCGTTTTAAGTATTGTTTTATTGGTTGGTTGTAACAATCAAAAAGAAGCAGTTAGTAATGTGTTTCCTGATGGAACACCTATTCCCGATTGGTTTTTTCAAACCCGGAAAGTAACCCTTGACGAATTGGGTGAGCAATATGTACTTACAAACTATGGTGTTAAAAACGACAGTGCAATTATTCAAACTGAAGCCATACAGGCAGTTATTGATGAAGCTTCAGAAAATGGAGGAGGAGTAATTGTTGTGCCCGAAGGTACTTTTATGAGCGGAGCTTTGTTTTTTAAGCCGAATACTCACTTGCATATTACTGATAATGGAATGCTGAAGGGATCTGATATTATTGACGATTATCCAATGATGGCATCGCGAATGGAAGGTCAAAACCTCGATTATTTCCCAGCCCTGGTTAATGCTTATGGCGTAGATGGTTTTACTATTTCAGGAAAAGGAATTATCGACGGAAATGGGTTGAATTTTTGGAAGGCTTTCTGGCAACGTCGGAAAGAAAATCCGCAATGTACAAATCTTGAAGTTTCGAGGCCACGACTTGTTTTTATTTGGAACAGCAATGATGTTCAGTTGCAGGATGTAAGCTTGCATAATGCCGGATTCTGGTCGAGTCATTACTACAAATGTAATAATGTGAAGATTCTGGATGTGCATATTTATTCACCTCATGCACCGGTTAAAGCACCGAGTACCGACGCAATAGATATAGACGCTTGTACCAATGTGTTGGTTAAGGGTTGCTACATGTCGGTTAATGATGATGCTATTGCCCTGAAAGGTGGGAAAGGCCCATGGGCAGATACCGACCCCAATAATGGTGCGAACATGAATATTCTTATCGAGGATTGTGAGTTTGGGTTTTGCCATTCAGCGTTAACCTGTGGCAGTGAGTCAATTCATAATAAAAATGTGCTGATGCGCAATTGCTACGTAAATGAAGCAAAGCGTTTATTTTGGCTTAAAATGCGACCCGATACACCACAGAAGTATGAATATATTACAATTGAAAATATAAAAGGAAATGCCCAGAATATGATTTACATAAAACCCTGGAGACAGTTTTTCGATTTGAAAGGACGCGAAGATGTGCCACAGTCGTTCTCAGAGAATATCACTTTCAGGAATATCGAGTTGAATTGCGAGGTGTTTTTCAACGTAGCCATAACTGAAAACGATAAGTTGTCGAAGTTTACTTTCGAAAATCTCAAAATTGAGACAAAAAAAGATGCCTTTAATACTGATTTGATTGAGGATGTGACTTTAAATAATATTGTTATTAACGGCAAAAAGTTATATTAATATCAATTAACTCATTAATTGATATAGCCGATCGATAAATAATTACTCACAACAAGTGAAATAAAAAACCGGTGCTTTTTGTTCACCGGTTTTTTCATTTTTTAAGACTCCCGAATTTTGGGAATGCTTTCATTGTTTATGCTTCGCTGTTTTCTTCTTCGTCGTTTTCTTTCTCTTCGTCTTCAAACGAAAGCATATCTTTCTCCTGCAAAATATTATACCATTGTATCACTTTCTTGATGTCGGAAACATAAACTCTGTCTTCATCGTAATCGGGCAATACTTCACCAAAATAATTTTTCAGCTCGTTGCCCGACGATTTATGGTCAATAGATGGTTTTCCATCTTCTTTTTCGGCAATTTTTTTCAATACTTCTTTGAGTTGTACCTCACCTTTAGTAGTGAAAATGGCGATATCCTCTAGTGCAATTATTTTATTTGTAGAGTGTGCCGGAATGCGTTTTCCTGTTGATAACGACTCCACAATCAGGTTCTTACTTCCTTTCGATATAGTTTTATACAAACCAGGCTGACCCGCGATAGCTAAAATATCCTTTAACATTTTTGTTTCGTTTTAAAATTTTGTCGAATATATTAAATGTTTCGTTTTTGCATAATGTTTTTTAGCAGAATATTTAAAAATTAAATCTTTTAGATATTCCTACTTTCATCCATCGGCCGGGTTGGGGGACGTTGCCATAATCGTAATACAAAGCATCGGCCAAATTCCGTGCCTCGCCGTAAATATTCCATCCCGACTTTATCCAGCTTATTTTCAGGTCAATTGTCCAAAATGATTCATAAGCAACCATTCCGGCAGATTGAGTATTGATGAATTTTTCGTATTCACCGTTTCGTTCCTGCCAGGCTATATGCCAGTTTGCCGAAATATTTTTCCAAATGGCATGTTTCAGGTTGAAATCTAACCGATGTTTCAGGTAGTTGAGTGAGTAATTTGAAATCATTCGGGTTTCAGCTTGTTCTTGCGTTATGTAAGTGTAAGCTGCGGAACCTGAATGTAAAAAACGTTGCGATGGAAGTAGTCCGCGCAGATTTACTTTCGAAAGCAATTCAATTCCAGAGGTGTTTAGTTTTGTATAGTTAATGGTTTCCCATTTGTCGTTGGTGGTTTCGCGCACCCAGTCAATCATATTTTCTCCGCGTATTGCAAAAAGTGTAGCCGAAGCCTGAATAGCGTTTTTTTCGAATCGGATGCCCGTTTCGTAACCGCTTGCCTCTTCGGGTAGCAGGTTGGGATTGCCCTCATTATTGGGGCTGGTGTAATACAAATCGGTAAAAGTTGGCATGCGCATGGTTTTGTTTGCAGATGCAAACCATGTTACCGATGGCGTTAAATCATAAGCAACATCAATGCCCGGATACATAAACCATTTATTTTTAAGGTCGGTGTTGTATGTTAAGTTAATACCGACATTTACCATGAATTTGTTGAAGTATCTTTTATGACCAATAAATGTCGAAAAAGTCGTTCTCTGATGGGTTTTGTCAAGCAAAATTGTGTCGTTAACCGGGCTGATTATCGGTTCGGGGCTCGACTTCCCTAAATTATTACTGAATATTTGTTCGTTGCGTACATCAAAGCCGACAGTGGTTGTGGCGTTTGTTGCGTGCATGTAATTGAGCAGCAGATTTCCGCCAGATACATTGGTGGTGTGATAGTTGCTGTATGCTGCCGGATTTTCGCGGAAAAGCAAAAAGCGGTCGTTGTTCCGCCTGAAATATGCCCGTGGATTTATCAGTAGTCTTCCAATCTGCGTTTTATAAGATGCAGCTGCAAAATATGTCTGTATCTCTTCGAACTGGTCGGGATATTTTGCCGAGTAGAAACTATTGGCACCAAATGCTCTGTCGGTGGCTCCGGCCTGTATGTTAAATTCGCTATTACGGGTGTTGATATTTCCCTGGTAAAATAACGAACGGGTTTTAAAATCGGTGTTGCCGATGTATCCGTCGGATGAAGAATGTTTGGCACTGACTAAATGTGATGTGTTTTTTATATTGAATCCGGCGCTTAATATTTCTTTGTTCAGCTTATGTTCTCCGTATTCGACCTGTGCTTTTACAAACGCATTTTTCGGGGTTTGTGTAACAATGTTTATAGCACCGCTGAATGCTCCGGGGCCGAATTTCCATGCTCCGGGGCCTTTGAGAATTTCGATACGTTTAATGGATGAAAGGTCGATGGGGAGATTGAGGTTGTGATGGCCGGTTTGGGGGTCGGTGATGTTCATTCCGTTAAGTAGTACGAGGGTTTGGTCGAATGAGCCACCGCGGATAGAGATGTCGGATTGCATACCGTGGGTTCCGCGCTGCCTTATGTCGATGTTTGCTGCATATTCGAGCAGTTCATCGACCGAGGAGACCGCCGCCTGCTCAATTTCTTTTTGACTGATGGTAACAACCACGCGGCTTATGCCTGAAATTGATTCTGGAAGCTCGTTGGAGATGACGTCAACCGTTTCGAGGTCGTAGTAGCGTGCTACAGTCGTGTCGGCTTCGTGTGCAGTTGCGCTGTTTGAATTGGCAAACAGCAGATAAGGTGCCGATAGCACACCGATATGCACTACTTTTTTAAGGCTGTTAAATACCGCATAGCTTTTGTTGTTCCATTTGCGGAAGGTAACCGCCTTTTTACTAATAAATCTGTTTTGCTTCATTTGTAATTATTTAAGGTTTATAAAATGTCGAAAACGCCTGTTTTTTCAGTGATGCGTTTTCCGTCTTCTGATTTTTCAATCGTCAGCGTGCCTGTAATTTCAGGGCCATTTTTCATGCTTTCATTGGTAAATCTGAATTCTTCACGAGGCCCTTTATTTTTATTCAGATTCCACATGTGTCCACCGCCAACTTCGGTTTTCAGCTGTTTCATTTCTACTTTAAGTTTATTGCCTTCGGTGCGGGCTACAATGTAGTCCTGCGTGTTAACAACTTCACGTCCCCACGACGAACCGTGTACAATTTGCCAAATGCCGTCGGATTCGAGAATAGTAACGTCGTGGAATTCACCGCAAAGGTACAAGTCAACATCATGGTTTTTCATGGCTTTGTAAAAGTCGTTTTCGCGGCCGTTGTGCAACATTAAAGCACTAGATGAACGTGTTTTGATTTCCCCCCAAACCGGTACGTGCCCTTGTACAACTTTGAAGCGTGCATCGCTGTTTTGTTTCATCACCTCGTTAAACCAGTCGAGTTGCTCGCCTGTAACAGTGGCCACCATCGAATCGTTAATTATTTCGAAAGTTTCAACTGTTACCATCAGCATGTCGCCTTGGCGGACGTAATAAGCCAGTCCTTTTTTATTTTCGGGTCCGTTTTGAGGCATGATGAGCATTTGCTTGTAAATAGCTTCGAGGTGAGGCACAATTTCAAGTTTATCAGCAGGCCATGGGTCGTCGCCCAATTCGTGGTCGCCAACAGCAGTATAATATTTCAAACCATGTTTCTCAACTCTGCGTTTCCATCCCGAGTAGTAAAGTGTACCCATTTGTTCAACACACTCGGGCGAATCCCACCAGTGACCGTTTACCAGGTCGCCTGCTATCAAAACAAAGTCGGGATTTTCTTTTGAAACTTCATTTAAAAAGAAATCAGCAGCGCTGTCCCATTTTGCCCAGGGCTCAGGTACATCGAAGTTGAAAAAATCGGGAAAACTGACAAAGGTAACTTCTTCATTGCTTGTTGTTTGTTTTTGTGTTTCAGAGCAAGATATAAGACCTATAGACAGTATAATTGTTGTTGCGAGGTAGATGAAGTTGATTGTTTTCATATTTTCTGTGTTAGATTATTAGTTTTAATCAAATTGATTGATGTTTTGGCGAAGTTGCTATTTGTTATGATTTTCAAGTTCTTCCCAGTACTCAACTGCTCGTCGTGTGTGTGGAATAACAATGGTGCCGCCTACAAGGTTAGCCACGCTGAATACTTCAAATATTTCGTAGGTTGTTACACCCAGTTTATGGCATTTTTCGAGGTGATATTTAATGCAATCGTCGCAGCGGAGTACCATTGACGTGGAAAGGCCGAGCATTTCCTTTACTTTAGCCGATAAAGCACCATCGCGATAAGTTAAAGTGTCGATGCTGTATATCCGTTTCATGACTTTGTTATCGGAGGCGAGAATTTTTTCATTCATTTTTGTCCGGTACTCGTTGAATTCAGATACTAATTTTCCCATGATTTGATTTATTTCTAATCCCTTATTTATTCTACAGCAACGCCAATCAGGGTTGTTTGTGTATAGTTTTCGATTTTCACTTTTACAATATCGCCTTTTTTATAATTCTGTTTTGGAAAAACTACCATTTTATTTTGCTCATTTCGCCCCGATAATTCATTTTTCGATTTCTTGGAAGCGCCCTCTACCAATACGTCGAATATTTTGCACATATCGCGTTTGTTGCTTTCGAGCGAAAGTTTTTTCTGAAGCTCGATAATACGCGTCAAACGTTCTGATTTTACTTCTTCGTGAATATCGTCTTTCAGATATTTGGCTGCGTAAGTTCCCGGGCGTTCAGAGTATTTAAACATGAATGCGCTGTCGTAGCCAACCTCTTGCATCAGGCTTAGTGTTTCCTGGAATTCTTCCTCGGTTTCGCCGCAGAAACCGCAGAAAACATCGGTTGTTATTCCGCAATCGGGAATTATTTCTTTGATGGCCGAAATGCGTTTCATATACCATTCGCGGTCGTATTTGCGGTTCATTCGCTTTAATACCGACGAGCTTCCGCTTTGAACAGGTAGGTGTATGTGCTTGCATGTGTTGGATGTTTTGGCAATGGTTCGCAGCAGCCGATCCGAAATGTCTTTGGGGTGCGATGTTGAAAAACGTATCCTCATATCGGGCTGACTTTCGGCGACCATTTTCAGCAGGTCGGGAAAACGTACAGGTCGTGTTTCTCCTTTGGGTTGCCACTTAAATGAGTTTACGTTTTGCCCCAGTAATGTAATTTCTTTGTAACCATTTGAAGCCAAATCGGCAACTTCGTTCAGTATGTCCTGTGGATCTCGGCTGCGTTCGCGTCCGCGGGTATAAGGTACAATGCAATACGTGCAAAAATTGTTACATCCCCGGGTAATCGACACGAATCCAGATATCGATTCGCTGTGTAAACGTTTAGGCACCAGACTGTCGTAGGTTTCGTTTAACGAGAGTTCTACATTTATGGCTGCTTCGCCTTCGTTGGCTTTGTCGATAAGGTAGGGGAGGTCGCGGTAGGCATCGGGGCCAGCAACAAGGTCAACTACTTTCTTTTCAAGTAAATCGTCGGCAAGGCGTTCGGCCATGCAGCCAATCATGCCAATAATCAAATCCTTTTTCTTCTTTTTATATGAATTAAACAGGTTGAGGCGTCCCCAAACCCGTTTTTCTGCGTTGTCGCGCACCGAACATGTATTGATAAAAATAGCATCGGCTACGTTTTGGTCTTCGGTAATTTCGTATCCTTTATCGGCCATTACCGATGCTACAACCTCACTGTCGGCCACGTTCATTTGGCAACCGTAGGTTTCGATATATAATTTTTTACTCATGCTGATTGGTATTTTGAGTGGGCAAATTTACAGGTTTTTTTTAATTCGCACCATTTTGTCCGATTAATCAGCTATAGTTTAAAACTGATGAAAACTTTCACCTATAAACTTCAGGCCAACCGGTAAGGCCGTACGCCAATAAGGCCAGTTGTGGTGTCCGTTGCGCATCCTGAATTCGTGCTTTATGCCCATTTCTGTCAGATGAAATAGCTTGTTTTTCTAAAACATCTTAATTTCGTTGTACTAACATTTAGCTGTTTATGATGCAAAAGAAATTTACATTTGGCATTATTGGTGCCGGCATGATTGCCGAAAAGCATATTGAAGGACTACAAAAAACAGAACAGGCAGAGATTAAATGGATTGCCCGTAAAGATGACACAAAACTTGTTGAAATTCAGAAAAAATATGGTATTCCATACGGAACTACCAATTTTGAGGAAATGCTCGAAGATGATACTGTTGAGGCAGTAGTGATTACCAGTCCGCCTGCTTTGCACTACGAGCATTTCAAGAAATGCGTTGCAGCCGGGAAACATATTCTTCTTGAGAAACCGGCAGCCATCAAACGAGAACATATCGACGAGATGGTGGAAATAGCTGAAGCTCATCCCGAGTTAATTATCAGCGATTGTTCAGCTCGTCATGCTCGTCTTCAACCCAAGTTTAAAGTTGTAAAGGATATTATTGATTCAGGCAAACTGGGAGAGGTTTATTTTATTCATCACAATGCAGTTGCACGGCAGGCAAGGCCGGGAATTGAATATCACCCTACGGCAAAATGGTTTCTGAATAAAGAAATTGCAGGCGGTGGTGTTTTGTTCGATTGGGGCGTTTACGATTTATCATTTCATCTTGGTTTGTTAAACGACTGGCCCGAAGTGGAAGATGCTGAACTTATTTTTATGAAAAACGGGTTGGATAAAATTGACCCGGAAACGGATATTTTTGATGTGGAAGAACATTTTGCAGCCCATTTAAAACTTAGCGGAGGTATCCGTTATTATTGGGAACGGGCAGCCAATGCAAATATGGAGGCAATAAACGAAACCCGTATTTATGGTACATGTGGCGGCATTAAACTATCGTTCTGCAGTTGGGATAACCCCAATATTGAGTTTTTTGATGTGGAAGACGAGGGAAAAGGAAAAGCACGCAAAGAAACCATAAGCGTTGATATGGCTGGTCATGACGATAACGATGCTTTGTCGGCCCATTTTGTAAGGGTTTTAAACGGTGAAGAAAAGGTGTTGATGCCACTGCGACTGGCATGTAAACATTTGGATGTGATTTACCGTTTATACTCATAAAAACATTATGAGAAAACTGGTTCAGCGTCAGATTTTGCCAATAACGCTTGATGAAGCGTGGGATTTCTTTGCAACACCCCTATAGCGCGATTGCAACTCGTGCTTAATGCAATTTAACTATTTCGCCCCACCTACCTCCCCCTTTAGCTTGCGTAACTGCCTCGATGCTCGGGGCAGGCAGTCAAAAACGAGAACTCATAAACCCCTTTCCGATGCTCGGAACAGGCTGTTTCCGTTGTGCTCAAACGAAGGGGAGGTGGGCAGATGAGCGGAACCACTTACCACTTACCAATGACCAATGCTGGGAGCTTGCGACCAGTCCCGAACTCGCTTCGGGAACCAATGAATGACCTTTTGCCATTTTCTCAACAACCTTGCTCACGAACCCTGTACTTATGCCGCTAGGCATAGCCTGTGGGTAGAAAACAGGTTTACCCCACCGTTACCCTTTGCGCCGTAGGTGCAATATTATTTTGGCGCAATCACAAAATACATCAATATTTTCATATTTGCTTTCACTGTTGTCCGGTAAAAAAACAAAACTGTTACAGATTGCTTCTCTTCGTTCGCAATGACGGCTTTTACTTGTGAGGGGGGCTTGGTTGGCGGCTTCGCCGCCGACCAAGCCCCCCTCTCAATAT
>JAQICD010000072.1 GCA_027858715.1 Prolixibacteraceae bacterium | reverse complement strand
TTAACCTCCGGTTTTACCGGGGGTGACAACATCAACAAATAGCAACCAACAACCTGCAACTATTCATAATTTGTTTTATTCAACAATAATTTTTAGTTTAGTAAACGGAATAAAAACAGAAAACGCCGGTGCCCCATAAACCCACCATAACACTTCAGTCCAATGTTCACAGAAATGAACCCATCGCTTTATTGCAGTTTGCCTACAACCGCAATTTATATGATATAAAACAACTAATAAAAGGAATAAACACAATTGTTTTTACCCAAATGTTGTGCCCCATTAAGAAACCTAGTTAGATGAGAACTTTAGAATTGATAAAAGAAATATTAAAACTTGATTTTACTTCAACTATTATTGAACGAGATAGTGGCTCTGTTGGAGAATCAGATTTTGAATTGAAACCAAGAGATTTTTTAAGGTTGTCAAAAAAGGATTTTAAAACAGATAGCGATGGTGGATTAATTAATGCATTAACAAATGCTAAAAGAGCGATAGATTGTCAAATAGATACGTCATTTAATATATTTGGGATTTCATATGATAATATTTCAATGAGTTCTGAAGATTTAGTTAAACTTGTTAATATTGATGCTTCAGACCTTCCCTTTAAGTTGAAACTTGTTAGAGCTTTAGATTTTGCACCAAGTGGCGTTATATCAAATATCAGGACATTAAGAAATAAGCTTGAACACTATTATAAAAAGCCTGAAAAAAACGAAGTTGATTCTGCAATTGAACTTGCTGAATTATTCATATTATCAGTGGAAAATAGAATTCGATTCATTGAAGAGAATCTTTCCTTGACAGACAGAAAGAATTATATAGAATACGGGGTATATAACTCTAGTGTCAATATTGATTTTTGTAAAGCGGAAAAGCATTTTAAATTAGACTATTATAAGGCGAGAAAAAAAATTGAAACAGAAATAATTGACGAACACCAGCCTTTGTTTTATTGTTTGATACGAATTTTAAACAATATAAATGAGGACGTTGAATTATTAGAGTCTTTAAAAATATTTCTGAAAATGATTGAACATCCAATTCCTTTAAAAAATGTAAAATTGGATATTTAAGTAATTAAACGAATATATTAAATGACATTAAAACAATAACGGGGCACAATAATGTATAAAAACAATAGCCGAGATAGTAGTAAATTCAAGGGTTGTAGCCCGCTTCAACTTCCTTGTAACTCGACAGGAAAGTTCCACGCAATCGGCTACATATTCTTATACCAACGTTACCGGGGCTTTTTAATAATGCTGGGAACTAATCAACTAATTACTTTTTCACCGCCAATCCATCAACTGTAACCAACTTTTTACTTATATATACATCAACGTTTATAAGGGCATTTGCACCGAGTTCAACACTCGATTTGCACGCAGCATTCATTGCCGAATCTAAACTAGCCATCACATAATCACCGTTATCAAGATTGCCATCATGGCTGAAAGCTGAAATAATGGCAACTGGCTCATAACCATCCACATCTCCGGTGGTAACGAAAAAACCATCATTATTATAACTTCTAAGGTCATAACTGTAAGTTTCTACAAACTTCTGGCTCGTACATGATGTAAGTAGCCCAATTGCTAAAATCAATAAAATGCGTTTCATAATTATAAATTTAGGTTATACAATTAAATGTCATTCAATCCTTTAAGCAGGCTAATGGGGTTCACGCCAGGGGTGCCGTGCTTATCGTTTACATAGGGTTCGGTTTCGGGTACAATGCGGGCGGTAAGGTTCACGCTTGTTTGCCGGCTTGTTTCAAAGTTAAGTAAACGGCAATTAAAGTGTATATCAACCCCCTCAATAGTGGGAGTGGGCGTTATGTTTTCAATTTGCCAGTTTTCAGGGCGGTATGCCCCAAGTAAGTTGTTCAGGTGCTCAATGCTGTGATTGCTGCACCATGTTAGTTGGCACTGCTGGTACGCCCTAAAAATGTCCCTTTTCCCAGTACTGCATAAACCGGGTAAGCGTTTGTTTATACTTTCTCATAATGTGTTTATGTTTAACAAATGTAACATTAATAGTTATCTAAAAAAAACCTACGGCCAAGCAGCTCGGTATGTACATTTCGCTTTAAAGCGCCGGGGTATGTAATACCCTCTTTGTTGGCATAATCCTGTAAAGGTATCGGGTTCAAAAAATCAAACAAAAGTTTAACTGCTTCAACCATTCCTTCGTTGCTCCACTTGCCTTCCATAATTGTTTCGCCAAGACGTTGTAAGCTTTTTTGCTCGTAATCAGTCAATTGTGCCAACCACCCCCTCGTTTAGCTTGCGTAACTGCCTCGATAAAACATCGGGAAGGGGGTTACTGTCTGTGGTTTGTAACAACACATAGTTATTTGGTAGCTGCAAGTATCAAATAACTTCTTCCTACACCAACAAGCAACTACTGACCAATGACTACTGACCAATGACTAATCACAATTTGTTTTATTCAACAATAATATTTAGCTTAGTATGCTGAATATAAACAGAAAACGCCGGTGCCACATAAACCCACCATAACACTTCAGCCCAATGTTCACAGAAATGAACCCATCGCTTTATTGCAGTTTGCCTACAA
>JAQICD010000028.1 GCA_027858715.1 Prolixibacteraceae bacterium | reverse complement strand
GAAGAAATTGCGGATACACACCAACAAATCTGGAATTACAAAAAAGTATTGTTTTTGTATGTTTATTCCGAAACAGAAATACGCATTTATAATTGTTCCGAGAAACCGCTCATAAAAACTAAAGAAAATCTTGATTACGATAGTGAACTTAAAAGTATAGAAATAAGAACATATAACTTTTCTGATAAAAAACAACTACAGGAGCTCGAACAATTATTCTCAAGGATTGCTATTGATACTGGAATTATCTGGACTTTGGAAGAAGCTTCATCAATTCGTGAAAAGATAAGTCTCCAACGCAGGATTGACAAATATCTTGTTTCAAGCTTGGTAAATACTGCGCAGCAACTAGAGCAGCAAGGTCTTGAAATAAACTTTATTCATAAAATCATTCTTCGCTCATTGTTTTTGCTGTATCTCGAAGATAGGAAGGCAACAGATGAAAAGTTTTATTCTAAAATAAAAAAAGGGGCAACATCTTATTTTGATATTTTAGAGGATGTTGATGCAACTTATAATTTATTTGAAAAACTAGAAGGCCATTTTAACGGCAATGTATTTACTGTAGAAAAGGGAGAAAAAATCTCTTTAGAACAACTTCAAACCATAAAAAAATGTTTTGTAAGTGGTAATGACAATACACCACAAGCAAAATTGTTTGAAGATTGGAGATTGTTTGATTTCAGCATTATACAAATTGAGTTGCTAAGTGAGATTTATGAAAATTTCTTATTCAAAACCCATCCTGAATTAAAGAAAAAAACAGGAACGTATTACACGCCTCCTTCTTTAGTGGAGTTTATTTTGAATGAAAAACTGCCAGTTGCTAAAAAAGAAAAAAACTACAATGTGAAAATTTTAGACCCAAGTTGCGGATCAGGAATTTTCTTAGTGGAAAGCTTTAAACGCCTGGTAAAACGATATGAAAACCAACACAATGAAAAGCTAACTGATTTTGGTAAGCTAAAAAAACTACTTACTGATAATATTTTTGGAATTGAATTGCACCCACAAGCTATAAAAGTTGCTGCTTTTAGTTTGTATCTGGCTTTGGTAGATAACTTAAACCCTAAAACTATTTGGCAAAATAAAAAGCATCAGTTGCCAAATCTCATCAATGATCCTAAAGATGAATTACTAAAAGAACAGGGCGAAAATCTGTTTTGTAGAGATACACTTTCAGATTTATCAGAAGAAAACAAACTACAAGATTTCGCACTAATAGTTGGAAATCCCCCATTCGGAACAACAGAATTATTAGGATCAGTGCGCAATTATTGCAATAAGTACGATTTTGCCAAAGAAATGGTTTTACCGTTTTTACATAAAGCAACAGCTTTTGCTCCAAATGGAGAAATAGCATTAATATTCAATACCAAGGTTTTAACTAATACAGGAGGAACTTATCAGAATTTCAGGAAATGGTTATTTAATGATTGTTATGTCGAGAAGGTTTTTAACTTTTCAATTCTTCGCAAAGCAAAGAAAAGTTTCGGAGGACAACTATTTGGAGATGCAACAGGGCCTATAAGTATTGTATTTTACCAAAAAGAACAACCTAAAACTCCTTCTGATAGAATTACTTATTACGCTCCAAAAACATTCATCAAGTTTAACGTTATTGATGGATTAAATATAGATTTTACCGATTTAAAATTTTTACCAAGAGAAGAATGTCAGAAACCCGACTCTAAAATTTGGAAAATTGCAATGTGGGGTGGAATGAATGATTGGGAGTTATTAAAGAGATTGTTAGGACAAAATAATAATTTGGGTGTTTATTTAAGTGAAAATAAAATTAGGTATAGTGTTGGATTACAACCTTTAAATAATTCTACAAAAAACCCAATTATAGATAATGACATATCATCATTGAATTTCATTAGACCAGAAAAAATTGAACGTTTTTATACTGATGAAGATAGTTTCTCAAATATTAATACTTTATTGAAAAATAAAGAAACTATTGATGCTTATTTAAGCTATTACTCTGTTAGTACAATTAATGATTTGCCTCCGATTAATGTATTTCGGAGAATAACTGGAAAAGATGTATTTAAGGGGCCTATGCTTCTTACCAAGGAGGGTTTTAAGAAAAATCAACTTTGCTTCAGTTTAATAGAGAATGCAGTAGCTTATAATAGCACTGTTTTAGGTTTTCAGTCAGATGATATAGTTAAATTAAGGTTTTTATCAAGCATTTTGAACTCAAGGTTAACTACTTACTTTTTATTACTAATATCCAATTCGTGGGGAGTAGAAAGAGAAAGAATTAAGCCGAATGAGATATATAAATTCCCTATTGATGATAATGAAGAGGCAATAAAAGATTTAAATATTCTGCATAAAGAGATAGAGGATATAATTAAAAGATCTATTTTGAGAATTGATTATAAAGATGTTGAAAATAAAATTAATGATTTAGTTTTCAATCTTTATAATATCGATTTAACCGATAAGCAATTAATAGACGATTTCATAAACTATTCAGTTGATTTATTTCACAAACAAGAAAAATCAATTGCTTTACATCCTGTACTGCAAGAACAAGCAAAAAAATATGGAGAGACAATAAGTACTGAACTTAATGATTTTCTTGAAAGTGAGGATTTATTTATCAATGCTACTGTCTATATCATTAATTGTTTTACACCTTTGATGTTGATTAAACTTTCTTTTGAGAATAAACAAAAAGATGTTGTTACCTCTAAAGAGTTAATCGATGATGAACTAAAAAAAATAGATACGCATTTATGGGAAGAAAAAGCAAGCAATATCTATTTCAGAAAAAAACTGAATTATAAAACAGGGGACGACATTTATATTATTCGCCCGAACCAACGTCGGTTCTGGTCACAGTCAATGGCATTGGAAGATGCTTCAGAGTTAATTCTTGAAATTTTAAAAGGGAATTAACGATGGCATTAAATACAACTGTTTACGACAAATTCAGGAATGCTTTTGAGCAAAAATGCTTTAGGTTAATCACTGAAGCTTACAAAACATCTTTAGGTGAAAAAGTAATACAATTAGATTGGAATGAAAACGATATTTCTTCCGAATTACATCGTCATATAAAAGCAAACCCATTAAGATCTAAATGGAAAATATCGACTAATGTTGAAGCGAATATCCCCAAAGACATTCTTAAAGTAAAAGGTTTTGCCGATAAATTACCCAGAATAGACTTTAGGCTAACATCTTTTATATCAACTTATGAATGTGAGTATTTCTTTGAAGCTAAAAACCTGAGACAAAATGACTCTGCTTTAAAACGCAGATATATTGCCACTGGAATTGACAACTTTGTTTCTAAAAAATATGAAAATGGTAGTTTGATTGCTTATCTTCTTGAAGGGAAAACAGAAGAGACAATAGAAGGTATTAACTCTTTACTAAAGAAAGACAAAAGACAAGACGAAATTTTGAATTACTCATCTAATAAGTGGTTCAAATCTTATTATGAATCAAATCATTCTGGCATAAGAATATTAAAGCATTTTATATTAGATTTTACGACTATTTCGAACTAACAATAACTACACTTTAGTGGTATAACTAAATTTACATTGTCTTAATCCTATCATGTTTAAATTATAACAGTCGGGGTGTGATGTGCATGCGTTTTTAAGTGCAGTTTCCCAATGCTTTCAATTGCCTTCAACCGTCAATCTTCAAAAAATCCCGAATAAATTGTAAGAAATTTCGAAAATGTATTTTCTGTTTAACCTTGCTTTTCTGGAAAGGTGTATTCGGCTTATTGTTTGACATATAACATTATTCAAGTGCAACGATACGAGATGCGATTGCTTTTGGAATATTATATTCAAGATTGAAAAAATTGAATAGATATCCAATATTGTTACATTTGTTTCCATTCTATAAAAAAATGAACAAAATGAAGTTATTAGAAGGAAAAACTGCTATTATAACCGGTGCCTCACGTGGTATTGGTAAAGCCATTGCCTTGTATTTTGCAGAACAGGGTTGTAACGTTGCTTTTACCGATTTGGTAGAAGACGAAAACATGAAAGCAACTCAGAAAGAAATTGAAGCGCTTGGTGTGAAAGCTAAAGGTTATGCATCGAACGCTGCCAATTTTGAAGATACTGATAATGTTGTAGCCGAAATTGTAAAAGATTTTGACGGGGTTGATGTGTTGATTAACAACGCTGGCATTACCAAGGACACGTTGCTTATGCGCATGACTGAAGAACAATGGGATGCCGTAATTAACGTCAACCTTAAATCGGTTTTCAATTTTACCAAGGCGGTACAAAAAACCATGTTGAAACAACGCAGTGGTTCTATTGTGAATATGAGCTCGGTAGTAGGTGTGAGCGGTAACGCCGGACAGGCAAATTACTCGGCATCGAAAGCCGGCATTATTGGTTTTACCAAATCGGTTGCTAAAGAGCTGGGTTCTCGCGGAATTCGTTCTAATGCTATTGCCCCAGGGTTTATTATTACCGAAATGACAGCTAAAATACCTGAGGATGCACGCAAAGCATGGGAGGCTTCTATTCCGCTAAAACGTGGCGGTCAGCCCGAAGAGGTTGCAAAAGTTGCAGCGTTCCTTGCTTCCGATTTGTCATCGTACGTTAGCGGACAGGTAATTAATGTTTGTGGTGCTATGAATACGTAATTAAAACCTATTTTATATAGAAAACCCTGCTTTCTGAGCGGGGTTTTTTATGTTAAAAAAAATAATGTAAATCAAGATCAGGAAAGATTTTTATAATCTTAGCAGGTACACTATCCCTTATCGATATATTGCTGCCAGTAAACGGATGAATAAAAGTAAGTTGTTGCGATTGTAAATAAAGCCCTTTCCCTTTTAGTATCTGACCTTCAATTCCATAGACAGCATCACCCAAAACCGGATTTCCGATATCTGCCATATGTTTCCGGATTTGATGTCTTCGTCCTGTAATTAGTTTAACTTCAACTAGATTGAGATATCCGAAACGTACTGATTTTATATTTTCTAAAACCTGGTAGATGGTTTTTGCCTGTTTTTCATCAACCGGTTTGTCAATAATTCCATTGCCAGTCATTTTTCCATAGGTAACAGCGAGATATTTTTTTTCGATATCACGATTTTGAAACATCTGGTTAAGTTGAAGTAAGGCATGGGTTGTTTTTCCTACAAGCAATAATCCGCTTGTTGGGTAATCGAGCCGGTGAATAGCCTGTGGCGATTGCAACGCATCACGTTGAGTGCTTTTTTTTAGATTGAACGGCAATGCGTGTTCAAGTGTGCGTTTTTTGTTGCCGTTTACTGTAATCCCGGCCGGCTTGCTAACGATTGCAAGATAGTCGTCTTCGAATAATATTTTAACAGGCAGCTCATAAACAGTATTTTTTCCAGTCTTATTTTCCTGGTACAGATCAATAATTTCACCACCCTTTATCCATTTACCCGTATTCCCGATTTCTCCATTTACTTTCACCAGCCCTTTTTTTATTGCATTTTTAATTCCTTTGCGACTGTAAATAATGTTGAATATCCCCGGCAAATAATCGGATAGTCTCAGGGATGTTTCAAGCTGCGGAACCGTATGTTGCTCAATAATTTCCATAGAGCATACTTGTGTTATTTTGCGATAATTATTTTACCTGAAATAGTCTGGGTTTCATTACGAATATGATAAAAGTATATGCCGTTTTTTAGCCCTTGGGCATCCCAGCTTATATTTTGAAGTCCTTCTGCAAGATTTCCGTTAAATATCAATTTGGCTATACGACCGTCAATCGAGGTGATTTCAATGTTAACGAATGCCGGGTTTTGCATTTCAAAAATTAAGTTTGCCCGCGAAGTGACAGGATTCGGATAGCATTTTACAGTGCTATAGGCTATTTCATGTGATGAAACAATGAAATCTGAAGAATGTTTACTTTCAAAATCGGCTTCAGATAATGGTGACCATTTAGAGCCGTTATAAACTCTGGCTTTGATGATGCCTGCCCCGGTTATGGTGAAACTATTTCCGGCATAGCTAAAGGCGCTCGATGCTATTAAATCGCCTCTATCGCGAGGATCGGTGCCATCGGTTGTATAATAAATAGTACCGTTAGAATTGGGGTTTTCCATGAAAAATTCAATAGGATCTTTGACTTCTTCGCCGTAATTACTTAATAAAGGTGCTTTCAGCGATGGGAATATTCCCCTGTTTCGTAGTTGTTGTACTACTTTATCGGTGCGGTATGGCAGGTAGTTATTTCTTTGATTTTCGATCTCGACAAGCCAATGGTCGTTACGTGTATATAAATCAGCATTATTATCAACTACATGCACGTCGCGTCGGTAATCGCCCCATCGCGCCGATTCGCAAATAATGGCAGGATCAAGTTTATTCGCAAGTTCGTCATAGCGTTTTGTGGTCGCTTCAGGTGTAAGTGCGCCATTATTGAAAAAATGTTTTTGTATTCTGTCGGCAACCAGCATTTTGTATTCGTAGTTTTCGAGCAGATAGTTGAACAGTTTAGTTGGTTCGCCATCGTTTAGCGAAACAATATTCTCGTTTACATTTAGCATTGATGTTTCGGCATCCCAGGCGAACAATCTAAAACCGTTTAGTGGATCAACACGATTTCGTGCTGCCAGCCAGTTGTTTCCATCCCAGTCTTTGTTGCCAATGTAGAAATTAAGCAATATGTAATCGGTAAAGTTTATCGGGTCAAGTAACTTTTCGTACGAAGCATTTGGCGTACCATCGGCATTGTTGCCCAATAGTTTTTGGTAAGCTGCATTTGACGACAAACCATTTTTTGCAAGCGACATCAGCCTGTTCCACGACACTCTTGTTCCGTCTGTCGTCCCGTTGTGGTCTTTCACTACATCCCAGTCTTCTTCATCGCCGTGCATGTAGGTTTCCATAAAGTCATCGGTAATTTTCTCAGATAAAGTATAAACACCCCAGTATAGTCCGTTTAGATATAGATGAACAAACTTGCTATGAGCAGAGGGGTGTCCCATGTCTAACTGGGTGTTTTTAGTAAATGGATCGCGCAGATAGTCCGCTTTTTTGTTTTGATCCGTGCCATTTTTCATCCACGAATAATTATAGCCTGCTCTTAAAACGATAGAATTAAACTCGTTAACAGGATCACGGTCATTGTCGAAAAGGTTAAACTTCAGTTTTGAAAAGCCGTAATTACTTTTAAATTCGAGTCTGAACGAATGTTTTTGACTGTTTTCGGGTACACGACTATTGCCTCCATGCAATTGTAATATACAGTTGACATGAAAATTTGAACCATTTTCAGGATCAAAATACTCAGCCGACGTTGGGCGTTCCCAATCCAAACCTGTACTACCGTCGCCTGATTTCCCGGTGAAAATGTATATACCGCCACGATCGTGGTCAAGTTCGTGTGAGAAAAGGAAGTCTTTGTCGGTGACAATACTGATCGAAGGGATGGAAAGAAAAGCATCGTTCATTTGATCTTTGTATTCAGCACTGTTGCATATTTCAGGATCCATTTCGTAATCGGACGGAGCTCTTTTGTCCTCATATACAAATTTGCTCCATTCGTTTGGGTATCCCTCCTGTTTTTGTGATTGCTGAACTAAATCGGCAATAAACCAGTACGTGTGTGATTTTATATTGCTCGAAATATCATCTTTAATTATAATAGTACTTAATGGCGTTGTTTTGTTAATGGTAATCGGGTTTTCATATTTTGTACCTGTTGCTTTTGTAGGATGCGATCCATCTGTCGTATAATATATGGTTGAATTTGGATACGGGCTTTGTAAGGTTACCGTAATCGGAGTTGTATAATAACCACGCTCATGACTAAAAGCGGGACTTACCGGTTTGTTTTCCTGGGCATTTTCCTCGCCGGGTGTGGGCGTTTCAAAAAACACGTGCAATCCATTGAGCAATCCGTACGAAATGTCTTTTTGTTGAGCAGGATAAGGGTAAGGGTAGGCGTATGATATCGTTTTCATATCCGATTCGGTTAGTGCAAGATATTCACCCGATCCCGAAAGTTTAAAGTTAGTGTGGAGATTTGAGCTGATGTCGCGCCTGTTTTTGTCAGATGCAAATACAACCAGGTATTCACCCGGACCTATAATTTTTGTAGGGAACTGCCATTTGAAAAGATTGTTTGGGTTATCGGTAAGACTCCAATCCTTTAGGTTTATACTTTCAGTTCCCGGATTGTGTATTTCAATCCAGTCACTGAAATCGCCATCTTCATCCTGAAATGTGCTGTTGTTTACAGCCATAAATTCTGATATGAGTAATTTTTCTGAAAGTGCATCTGAAGTTTGATTGCCATTGATGTTGGCATAGGTAATATTATAGAAAGCCAGAATTGTAATTAATATAAAAAAAGTTCGAAACATAAGTGGTTTTGTTGGTTTTTAATATTGTCGGCAATATACAAATAACTGCTTAACTGTGAAAACGTTTACATGATTAGTGATTTCGTATTCTTGAAAACTTTTTTCCTTTCTGTTTGTTTCTCACTTATAATAAAAATGAGGATTACTAATTTAAAAATAAGAAGTTATGAAGAATACGTATTGCGCTAAAACAATTTTTTTGGTCTTAATGCTAACCACCGTGTTTTTGGTTCAGGGTAGCGCCCAGAATGATAAAAGTGTACATCAATTCCCCGAATTGGAATACAGCCTTGATGCCCTCGAACCATATATTGATGCTGAAACCATGAATTTACATTACAACAAGCACCATAAAGGTTATCACAATAAATTTTTGGCAGCCATTGATGGTACTAAGCTTGAAACTACACCCTTAAACGAAATATTTTATAATATTAGTAAGTACGATGATAATGTACGCAACAACGGTGGTGGTTTCTATAATCATATGTTGTACTGGGAAAATCTCACACCGGATCAGGGCAAAATACCTGCCGATTTAAAATCTGCAATTGACAAGTCGTTTGGAAATATTGTTGCTTTTAAAGAAAAATTTAATGAAGTTGCATCATCTGTTTTTGGTAGTGGTTGGGCATGGCTTGTTTATCAGCCGGGAGGTAAGTTGGTTGTTACATCAACATCGAATCAGGATAACCCGCTGATGGATATTTCTGATGTTAGAGGTATGCCTCTACTGACTATCGATGTATGGGAACATGCCTATTACCTGAAGTATCAAAATAAAAGGGGCGATTACATTTCTTCTTTCTGGAGTGTGGTAAATTGGGAGGTTGTAGCCGAACGATTGAAATTTGCTGATGAAAATTGTCCTAAGTAATGTAACGCATTTATTAAAAAAAAACATGCATCAATTTTTATAGGTGCATGTTTTTTATTTTCAGTTGTCAAAATTTATTTTTCAATTTCCCTAACCCAGGTTTGTGTTCGGTATAAAAATGCAATGTAACCACGCACATTTAATTTATTATCGTTTTCTTCGTCAACCCAAATTTTTACATCGTAAATTTTACCGTTATCGGGATCGAGTATCCCGTCATCGCCAACCCATCGATCGTCTTTGAATTCAAGACCTTTAATGATTTGCATGCCTAATATTTTCTTGTTTTTAAGCTTGCCCTTACATTCGGTACAAAGCGGATCGTAATTCGGGTCTTCGTTAAATAGCTGGATGATTTTACCGTATAACTTTCCATCCTTTTTTGTTATTTCCACAATCGATTTAACCTCGCCGGTATTATCGTCAATTGTTCTCCATTTTCCGGTTACATTACTATTTGCCATCGAAAAGCTAAAAGCAAACAGTGTAATGATTAAGAGTAAAACTGTTTTTTTCATTTTTCTTAATTTAATTTGTCCCTTTTATTTGCTAAAATTCAATTATTATTGAAAAGTATTAAATCCCATTCTTTATCAAAAGAATAAAAAAATATTGATATTCAAAAATCTTTATGTATCCATGGATTGTTGCTAGGTTTGAAATGTGTTTAAAATCATAGCTGTTTATGCTGAAATTATTGGAGAACACTCTATTTTTGAAAAAAATATAATCATGGAAAGAAAAATAAGTCATTTAGAACCAAATTCTGTTTGGAGTAATTTTGAAGATATATGTCAGGTGCCACGGCCGTCGAAAAAAGAAGAAAAGATTATCAGTTTTCTTGAAACGTTTGCTGGTGATAATTCGTTAAAAATTAAGAAAGACCAGGCAGGCAATGTGCTTATTTCAGCTCCTGCAACTACGGGCTATGAAAATGCACCGACTGTTGTTTTGCAATCGCACATGGATATGGTGGGAGAGAAAAACAACAATGTGGAGCATAACTTTGAAGTTGACCCCATAAAACCTTACATCGATGATGAATGGGTAAAAGCCGAAGGAACGACACTTGGCGCCGATTGTGGCATAGGTATAGCCGTTTCGATGGCTGTGCTTAGTTCAAAAAATATTGAGCATGGTCCGGTTGAATGTTTGTTTACCGTAGATGAAGAAACAGGCCTCTCGGGAGCTTTTGCATTGCAGCCCGGCTTTTTCGAAGGGAAAATATTACTCAATCTTGATTCGGAAGACGAAGGGGAGTTGTTTATTGGTTGCGCCGGTGGTATTGATACGCTGGCGACTTTCTCATTCAAAAAAGATGATGTTCCAACTGGTAATTCCGCAATGGAAATATCAGTTTCGGGCTTACTGGGAGGCCATTCGGGCGACGACATACACAAAGGACGAGGTAATGCAATTAAAATACTAACCCGTTTTTTATGGGAGGCAAACCGTAAATATGGAATCCGGGTAGCCGATTTAGATGGTGGAAACCTGAGAAACGCTATTGCCCGTGAGGCGCACGCAACGTTTGTAGTTCGTAATGCTTACAAAGAAAACCTGGTAGCCGATTTTAACGTGTTTAAGCATGAAATTGCTGAAGAATTTGAAGTAAGCGAACCTAATTTGAAACTTGACCATGGTTCTGCCGACACGCCTGAATATGTAATCGATGAAAAAACTTCGGATAATTTACTGGATGCCTTGTTTGTTTGTCCGCACGGAATTCATGCCATGAGTTTTCGTATGCCTGGTATGGTTGAAACATCTACAAACCTTGCATCGGTAAAGTTTACAGGCGAAAACACAATTTTGGTAACCACCAGTCAGCGCAGCGACCGCTATAGTGGAAAACAAGAAATTGCTTCAATTGTTGAGGCTGTGTTTGAAAAATCGGACGCCAGTGTTCGTCACACCGATGGATATCCGGGTTGGTCGCCTAATCCCGAATCGCCGGTACTGGCTATAACTGAAAAAGCTTACACTGATTTATTCGGCGAAAAGCCAATAGTACGTTCAATTCATGCCGGACTCGAATGTGGTTTGTTTCTCGAAAAATATCCAGGGCTTGATATGGTATCGTTCGGGCCTACTATTCTGGGCGCTCATTCGCCCGACGAACGTATCAATATCGAAACCGTTCAAAAATTTTGGAAGCATTTGGTCGAAGTACTAAAGCGACTCAGGTAGGAAATCCTGGTAAATTGCTTTCAGCGTTTTTTCTTCGTTTTCCCAACAAAGAGATTCGCCGGCAATTTTACAATTGGTTTTCCATCTTTTCATAACTGCGGGTGAGTTTAGCATATGCTTCACACCCGTTGCTATTTTTTCGGGGGTGGTTTCGTCAATTATAAAACCCACATCGTATGTGTTTACAATATTTTTTATTTCGGGTAGCGATGATGCCAGAACAGGAACACCTGCCTGTATGTAATTGAATAATTTATTGGGCATGGCGAATCGGTAATTTAAACCCAGATCTTTTTCAATTGAAAGCCCAATGGTGGCAAAGGGTGTAATTTTCGAAAGTTCATCGGGTGTAATTCTACCCGTTAAAATAACTTTTGAACTTAAATCTTCATTTTGCACCATTTGACGGCAATTTTCAAATTTGTCGCCAGCGCCAACTATTACCAACCTGGTGTTATCCAGTAACTTCATCGCCAGAATGGCTTCTTCTACTCCACGTCCTAAATTTATTGCCCCCTGGTAAAGCACAACAGGTAAATCTGTGGGAAAAGGAGGATGAAACTTACCTTGTTTTTCATTGCTTGTTTTGTTTGGGAAGTTGCGAACGAGTATGAAATTGGCATTGTATTTTTTATTGTAAATGTCGGCAATGCCCTGACTTACCGTGTAGTAATGCTTTAGTTTTGGTACGATATTTTTTTCAATTTTCTCCCATATTCGTTGTGTGCGGGGACGGTTTATAAGTTCGGGCACTTCAGTAAAATACTCATGACTATCGTAAACAATTGGTTTTCGTTTAAGCCTGGCGGCCACGTAACAGGCAGGTAAAGTATCGAGGTCGTTGGCAACAAACACATCATATTTGTTACAAAGCAAATAGAATAGCAAACGCAGATTGTAGTTGGCATAAAATTGTGGTCCTTTGTTAAACCAAAGGCTAAACCTTTTTGATGCAACACCGGGGCAATGAACGGACAGGCTGTGCTTGAACTTGCGGCCGGTCATGGTTACGCTAAACCCCATTTTTGTCAGGGTTTGTGCAATTTTTTGTAACCGGTTGTCGGTGGCCAGATCGTTTGTTACAGCCATCGCAACTTTGGGGCGCGCTTCTTTTAATGTTTTGTCTGTTTGGTTCATAAATGCTCGTATTCCTAACAAAACTAACGGATTTTTTCGATATTTGGAGATTCTTTCGAATCTGAAAAGTGTTTTTTCAACTTTTAAGTTTAAATATTTAAAATGATACGTTTACTTGATAATTACAATTTAACAGCATATAATACCTTTGGTATTTCAGCCAAAGCAAAAACATTTTTTGAGTTTACTGAGTCCGATGAGCTGGTGTTTTTTTTACAGGAAAACCAGTTGCCTGATCAGTATTTTATACTGGGCGGGGGCAGCAATCTGTTGTTCAAAAACGATTTTGACGGGCTGATTATTTACCCGAATGTGCCCGGTGTAGGCGAGATTAACGAAGATCGCAATCATATTTACATTGAAGCCGGTGCTGGAGTAGAGTGGGATGAATTGGTGCGTTTGTCAGTAGTTTATGGGCTTGGCGGCTTGGAAAATTTGTCACTCATCCCCGGAAAAGTAGGTGCTGCACCGGTGCAAAATGTTGGCGCTTATGGTGCTGAGGCAAAAGATTGGGTGTACCTGGTTCGTGCAATAGAGCTCGCAACTGGAAAAATAATTGAATTTACCAATGAGGAATGCCGGTTTGCTTATCGTGATTCTATTTTCAAAAACGAACTTAAAAACAAAGTGGTAATTACTTCGGTTGTGTTTAGGTTGGATAAGTTTCCTGAATTTAATCTCGGTTACGGGACTTTGAAGGCTGAAGTTGATAAGCTTGGAGGGGGAGGGTTGCAGAACGTACGCGATGCTGTAATAAGTATTCGCGAATCGAAACTACCCAACCCTGACTTAATTGGCAATGCAGGCAGTTTTTTTAAAAATCCGGTGGTCGATTCGGATGTAGCCCAATCACTTTTGCAGGCAAATCCGGGCATGCCTGTGTATTCGGCTAGCAAAAATGGAAAATCGAAGCTGGCTGCCGGCTGGCTTATCGACCAGTGTGGATGGAAAGGTTATCGCGAAGGCAATGTGGGTGTGCATAAAGATCAGGCTCTGGTGCTGGTGAATTATGGAACTGCGACCGGGGCAGAAGTTGTTGCCTTGGCAGAAAAAGTAAAACAGTCGGTAAACAAAAAGTTTGGAATTAAACTGGAGTCTGAAGTCAATATAATTGGATAAATGAATGCTCAATAGTTGATTTTAAATTAAAGGAAAAGGATACTAATTTTAAAATTGTAAGTTATTGTAAAATTTAAAGTAACATCGGCATACGAGCCTACCGGCGACCAGCCACAGGCAATTGAGCAGCTTTCGCAAGGGCTTGACCGGGGCGATTTTGCCCAGACCCTACTTGGCGTTACCGGTTCGGGGAAAACTTTCTCCGTAGCCAAAGTAATTGAAAAGGTTGACCGTCCAACGCTTGTGCTTAGTCACAACAAAACGCTTGCCGCCCAGTTATACAGCGAGTTGAAAAGTTTTTTTCCTGATAATCTGGTTGAATACTTTGTTTCGTATTACGATTATTATCAGCCCGAAGCGTATCTGCCTGTTACCGATACCTATATCGAAAAAGACCTTTCGATTAACGACGAACTGGAGAAGCTTCGTTTAAGCACGACCTCGGCATTGTTGTCGGGACGGCGCGATATAATTGTTGTTTCGTCGGTTTCGTGTTTGTATGGTATCGGCAATCCCGAAGATTTTCATGCTAACCTTGTAGAAGTGAAGGTTGGCGATATGGTTGCACGCAATGCATTGCTGCGTAAACTGGTCGATGGGTTGTATTCGCGTAACGAAGTGGAGTTTAACCGGGGAAATTTCAGAGTGAAAGGTGATACCGTTGATGTTTTTCCGGCTTATGCCGATACCGCCATACGTATAACTTTATGGGGCGACGAGATAGAAGAAATACAAAGTTTTGACCCTGAATCTGGGCGTGTTATCGAAGAACAAGAGCAAGTTATTATTTATCCGGCCAGCATATTTATTACTACACAAAGTCGCATGCAGTCAGCTATTTGTCATATTCAGGATGATTTGGTGAAGCAAGTAGAATATTTTAAAGAAATTGGTAAGCCACTCGAAGCTAAGCGTATCGAAGAACGTGTGGAATACGACATGGAAATGATGCGTGAACTGGGCTATTGTCCGGGCATTGAGAATTATTCGCGTTATTTTGATGGGCGACTACCGGGGACACGACCATTCTGTTTGCTTGATTATTTCCCCGATGATTTTCTGATGGTGGTTGACGAAAGTCACGTTACCATTCCACAAATAAGGGCAATGTACGGTGGCGACAGGGCGCGTAAGCAAAACCTGGTGGAATATGGCTTCCGACTTCCGGCAGCAATTGATAACCGACCTCTCAAATTTGAAGAGTGGGAGGGACTGATTAACCAAATTTTGTTCGTAAGTGCTACACCTGCAATTTATGAACTCGAAAAGTCGGAGGGGGTAGTCGTTGAGCAGGTAATACGACCGACCGGTTTGCTTGACCCCAGAATTGATGTTCGGCCAAGCGAAAATCAAATCGACGACCTGATGAACGAAATTAACAAGCGGGTTGAGTTGAACGAGCGTACGTTGGTGACAACACTTACAAAGCGTATGGCCGAAGAACTAACCAAGTATTTAACCCGTATGGGGGTGAAAACCCGCTACATTCATTCTGATGTGGTTACTATTGAGCGTGTTGAAATTCTTGAGGGGCTTCGTAATGGCGAATTCGACGTGTTGGTGGGTATCAATCTTTTGCGTGAGGGGCTCGACTTGCCCGAAGTTTCGCTGGTAGCGATTCTTGATGCTGATAAGGAAGGTTTTTTGCGCTCAGAACGTTCGTTGGTTCAAACAGCAGGTAGGGCAGCACGTAATGTAAACGGATTGGTTATAATGTATGCCGATAAAATGACCGATTCGATGCAGAAAACGATTGATGCAACCGAACACCGACGTGCAAAACAGCTGAAATATAACGAAGAGAATGGCATTACACCTACGGCAATTGTTAAAGCAAGCCGCGAAATAATAGGTGTTGAAAGCCGCCGGAAAGCCGCAAAAGCCGCAAAAGCATATTCGGGCGAGGGTAAAACCGATGTGGCTGCCGATCCGGTTGTGCAATATATGAAAAGAGAAGAGCTTGAAAAAGTAATTTCCAAAGTGAAATCGGAAATGGAGAAAGCAGCTAAAGATCTTGATTTTATCCAGGCTGCACAGTATCGCGACGAGATGTATCGCTTAAAAGAATTTCTGGACAAAAAGAAGTAGGAAACATTTTTGCCGGAATAGTTACGATATAATGAACAATACACAATGAGAAAGTTTTTATTCGTCATTTTATTTATAATCATGGCCTTGTCGTCAGTGGCTCAGCTCTCCGATGGCGGATTCCCGCTTGATATTCCTATTCTTAAATCTTTAACTCAGGCTGATGTTGTTGAAATGCCTGCGTACGAAGTACCCCAAAAATCTGCAACCGATAAAAATATTACTCCATTTAAAAGCATTACTTTTGCCCACTCGTTCGACGTTTCTTTTACACCCAAAAATTCAGGGCAAACTTTTGAATACAACGGCTATCGTATTTGGCAACTGCATGTCAGGTCGGAAGGTGCAAAATCGCTAAATCTTATTTTTTCAAAATACCATGTACCCGATGGTGCCCGGTTGTTTTTGTATAATCCGGCAAAAACAGAAATTTTGGGAGCATTCACTTCTAAAAACAATAAGCCCTTCAGAAAACTGGCAGTTTATCCTTTGCCCGGCGACGAACTGCTTCTTCAGTACGAAGAGCCTCTGGATGCTGATTTCGAAGGTGACCTTGAAATAGGTAACATTAATCACGATTTTTTCGGGGTGGTTTCGGCTAAAAACAGTTGGGAGCGGCGCTTGTCTGGCGAATGCAATATCGATGTTAACTGCGAAACAACGTCGGGGCTCGATAATCAGAAGCGGGCAGTTTGTCGCATTCTTTCAAAAGACGAACTGGGCACGGCAACCTTGATTAACAATACATCCAACGATGGAAAACCTTATCTTATTTCGGCTTTTCATATATACGACAGCAACGAACGAGCCGAAATAACCATATACGATTTTAATTACGAAAGTCCGTTTTGCACCGGAATCGACGGGTACGATAACCAGTCGATTAGTGGTTCCACTGCTCTGGCATCGTTTGATAGCCTCGATTTTATGCTGGTCGAGCTAAGTGCTGTGCCACCAGCATCTTTTCGCCCTTATTACATTGGCTGGGATCTTACCAACAACCGTCCATCAAATACCTACACTTTGCATCATCCTAATGGCGATACGAAAAAGATTTCGCACGATGAAGGCGTATGTGATTCTATGTCATTTTCGCGTTCTTTTCTGAATAATGCTCATTGGAAAGTGTACAATTGGGAAGCTGGTACTACTGAAGCCGGTTCGTCGGGAGCATGCTTGTTTAATAACGATAAGCGGGTAGTTGGTACACTTTCGGGCGGATATGCTTCGTGTACAAATAAATCGTATGACGCATTTTCGCGCATTGACAAAATGTGGGATTCTTACGCAGCGCAAAACAAACAATTGAAAAAATGGCTCGACCCGCTAAATTCAGGAACTCTTATACTTGACGGATTCGACCCATATGAACCAAGCGCCGAAAATTGCACTGTTGTTAGTAATTTTACAATTAACGATAGTCTGTTTCTGGTCAGTAAATTTATAGATTATGAGTCGGTGACAGAAATTGCCGAGCAATTTTCGCAGTTTGAATATACTTCTGTTTCAGGTGTGGCTGTCGGTATAAGTGATTACACTGCAAATTCAGTAAATCCTGAGCTTATTGTACGAATTTACTCGAGCGAAATGCAGCCTTCGATTGCAATAAAACAGTTTCGGTTTTCAATGTTAGACCTTACAAAAGATGCAATGAATTTTCTCAATTTTGGCGAAACGATTTATACCGAAGGATCTTTTTATATTTCTATTGTCATTAACAATCAGGAAGATAATGTCATTTTGTATCAATCGGGCTTACGCAACTATGCCAACAGCAATTCCATGTTTGTTAAAGAAAATGGACTCTGGCGTTCGTTTTCCGATTACAATCAACAGGAGAAGGGAAGCGCTTTGTTAATGCAGCCCCTGGTTTGTGGAAATACATTTGCACAAGATACCGGCTCGGTCGATAATTCGCTAAAAACGTTGAAGTTTTATCCGAATCCTGTTGATTATTACTTGATTGTTGAGTTTAAAAGTCGTTATTCTATGGATGATATGGATAATGAAAATGCTTATGAGGTTATTATTTCTGATTTAACAGGAAAACAGGTCTTTAATGAAAAGTTTTTATACCGAAATTATGCTGAAATTAATACACAAGCATTCATCCCCGGTATTTATATTGTTCAGGTTTTATACAAAAAAGAAATATTTCCGGGAAAATTAATTGTCGTGCATTAGCTTTTCCTTACATTTTTTTGGATGTTGCAATTTGATATTAAGCGCGATATTGGTTTGTGATGCTTTGTCATCTTAACTTTAAAATATTAGAAAAAAAAGTTCAAATTGACATTTTTCGACTGGGCAGTACATCTAAAATGGTTACTTTTGTGTATTGATCCGAATTGAAAAGAAAAGAAAATACGATGGAACTACTTAAGCAAATTAAATTAAACGCCTCTAAATTAAACAAACGAATTGTACTGCCCGAAGGCACTGAGCCCCGCACTCTTAAAGCAGCAAGTATTATTCTGAAGGAAAAAATTGCCCGGGTAATTTTACTGGGCAACGAAGAAGAAGTGGCTTCGAAAGCTAAAGAGCTGGGTGCAGATGTAAGTGCAGCTGAAGTTATAAACCCCAAAACCGATATGCGGCGCGATAAGTATGCCGATATGATGGTTGAAATTCGCAAAAAGAAGGGTTTAACAAAAGAAGAAGCGCTCAAATTATTGAACGATCCCTTATATTTTGGGCCAATGATGATAAAGGCCGGCGACGCTGACGGTGAGTTAGCCGGAGCTATAAATGCAACAGGTGATGTACTTCGCCCTGCATTTCAGTTTGTTAAAACTTTGCCGGGTGTAAGTGTTGTTTCTGGTGCTTTTCTTATGTTTGTAGATAAAAAATTCGGTCACGACGGTGTACTGGTATTTTCCGATTGTGCTGTAATGCCCGACCCCGATGCTCAACAGCTTGCCGAAATTGCAATTACTTCAGCAGCTACAGCAAAAAGTATTGTTGGTCTTGAACCCCGCGT
Organism: Prolixibacteraceae bacterium; assembly: GCA_027858715.1. GTDB lineage: Bacteria > Bacteroidota > Bacteroidia > Bacteroidales > Prolixibacteraceae > Roseimarinus. Next base: position 7,827 of record JAQICD010000028.1, on the reverse strand, counting down.
GGCCATGCTTAGCTTCTCTACAAAGGGAAGTGCAAAGCACCCGCTGGTTGATAAAGTGGTTGAAGCAGTCCGAATTGCAAAAGAGAAAGCTCCTGAACTGATGCTTGACGGCGAACTTCAGCTCGATGCTGCTATAATTAAAGAAGTAGGTGAGTTAAAAGCACCCGAAAGTCCGGTTGCAGGTAAAGCAAATGTGCTGGTTTTTCCCGGGCTCGAAGCTGGAAATATTGGATACAAACTGGTGCAACGGCTTGCAGGAGCCGAAGCCATTGGTCCTGTTTTGCAGGGTATGGCAGCGCCTATTAACGACTTATCGCGCGGATGCTCTGTTGAAGATATCGTAAACATGGTAGCAGTAACTGCAAATCAAGCTCAATAGCAAATATTATATATCAATAAAATGGCAGAACCTATTATAGAATCCATTGAGGATTTTGGATTAAGCAAAAAGAAAAAAAACTCATCGAAACTATTCTCGAAAGTTGGAATTGTTGGCTGTGGCTGCGATGGACAGTATATTGCCCGCGTGTGTAGTTCGTACGGACTGGATGTTGTTTTTAAAGAAATATCGCAGGCAAAAATTGAGGAATCGTTGCAAAAAATTGAAGCGATTATGGATAGCCGCATCAAAAACTGGGGGGCTACCGAATCGGAGAAGAAAGCTGTAATGTCGCGTATTTTTGGGACAGTTGAACTTTCCGATTTTAAAGATTGTGACCTGGTAATTGAAACGATGCCCACTATTGGAAAAGGACGAAGTTTTGAGGCTCGCAAAAGAGTTTTTGAAGACCTCGAAAAAATTGTGGATAGCAAATGTATTCTGGCAACCAATTCTACTGCCGTAATTATTTCCGACTTGGTTGAGAACCTTATTCATAAAGGCCGCTGTATCAGTGTTCATTTTATGATTAATTCGGTCGATTCACGTATCGTAGAAATAACCAAAGGTCTTTATACTGCAACATGGGCATACGAAAAAGTAGAGCAGTTTATACAAATGACAAACCGCAAAGTGGTTCCGGTTGAAGAATCTGTTGGTTTGGTAAGTGTTCGTATGTTTTGTGTAATGGTAAACGAAGCCTGCGAAATAATGCTCGAAGGTGTTTGTTGTAAAGACGATGTTGAGCAGGTAATGCTTACAGGTTACGGAATGCGCCTGGGCCCTTTAACCATTGCCGATATTTTAGGTCTCGACCGTGTGTCGCGATGGATGGAAAACTTATTTAACGAGTTTGGCGATTCGCGTTACAAAACCAACCCAATGATTAAACGTTTATTGCGTCAGCATAATTATGGTGTAAGCTCCGGTCGTGGTTTTTATAAATACGATGAAAATGGAGAACGTATTTACGAGTGAGTATAACAAAAGCTTTATTGGTTTTTGTTCGAATTAATTATTACGAAAAAGTTGATTATGAAAATATTAGTATTGAACTGCGGAAGCTCATCCATCAAATTCCAGTTTTTTAATATGGATACGCACGAAGTAATGTCAAAAGGGCTTGTTGAAAAAATTGGGCTTAATGGTTCGCAACTTAAATTGACAAAATCGAATGGTGAGAAAGTAGTTTTCCAGGGTGAAATTGTTGATCATAAAATTGGTATTGAGTATGTTTTAGGTGTACTAACCAGTAAAAAACATGGTTGCATAAACGAGCTGAGCGAAATAACAGCTGTTGGTCACCGCGTTGTGCATGGTGGTGAGGCATTTAGCGGAAGTGTTCTTATTACCGATGACGTGATTCACGAACTAGAACGATGTATCGAACTGGCACCACTGCATAATCCGCCAAATATTAAAGGTATTGAAGCGATAACTGAGATTATTCCCGAGGTAAAACAAGTGGGGGTTTTTGATACAGCTTTCCATCAAACCATGCCCGATCATGCTTATATGTATGGAATACCCTATAGCTTGTACAAAAAATATGGCATACGTCGCTATGGATTTCACGGTACAAGTCATCGCTATGTTAGCCAACGAGCCTGCGAAATTCTGGGGGTCGATTGCAATACACAAAAAATAATTACCTGCCATTTGGGAAATGGAGCTTCCGTTGATGCTATTGATAAGGGGATATCGGTAGATACATCTATGGGCTTTACTCCAATTGAAGGTTTGTTAATGGGCACACGTGCGGGTGACCTGGATATTGGAGCTGTTCTTTACCTTATGGAGAAAGAAAATATCGGACTACAATCGGCTTCAACCCTGTTTAATAAACATAGCGGTATGCTTGGAGTAACCAATATATCCTCGGATGCCCGTGATATTGAAGAGGCTGCCGAAAGTGGCAACGAAAAGGCTCAGTTGGCTATGAGGATGTACGATTACAGAGTGAAAAAGTACATTGGTTCATATACCGCTGCAATGAATGGTTGCGATATTCTTGTTTTCACCGGTGGAATTGGCGAAAATGCCGATGTTACACGAGAAGGTGTTTGTGCCGAACTCGACTGGCTGGGATTCAAAATTGATGATTCCAAAAATAAGGGTTTGCGAGGTAAAGAAGCTGTTATAAGTACGTCCGATTCAAAAGTAAAAATCATGGTTGTTCCAACCGATGAGGAACTTATGATTGCCATGGATACTAAAACAATTGTTTCGTCAAAATAAATTTAGTAATTAGTGAAAATTTAAAAATCAATATGAATATTTTAGTCCTGAATTGTGGAAGCTCGTCAATTAAATATCAATTATTTCGTATCGAAAAAAGCCACGAAGTACTTGCTAAAGGGCAGGTTGATCGTATTGGTAATAAGGGAAGCAATATTAAACAAAAAGTAGATGGTAAAAATGCAATTGAAATTGAAACAGAAATTGCCGACCACATAGCTGGTATCGATTTAATATTACGACTTCTTACCGACGATCGTCATCAGGTTTTAATTTCTTATGATGAGATTGATGCTGTTGGCCATCGCCTTGTGCATGGAGGTGAGACATTTACTGGAAGCGAAATAATTTCTGACGAAGTGAAAGCCAAAGTGACCGAGCTTATCGATTTGGCACCGTTGCATAATCCTGCCAATATTCAGGGCATTGAGGCCATGGAACGCATGCTGCCCGGGAAACCTCAGGTGGGTGTTTTTGATACAGCTTTTCATCAAACAATGCCCGAAAAAGCTTATTTGTACGGTATTCCATATAAGTTTTATAAAAAATACCACATTCGTCGCTATGGTTTCCACGGAACCAGTCATAAGTTTGTAGCTCAAAAAGCATGCGAGCAATTGGGCTGGGATTTCAATACAAAAAAAATAATTACCTGTCATTTGGGAAATGGTGCATCTATTACTGCTATTAAAAACGGAAAATCAGTAGAAACTTCGATGGGATTCACCCCAAATTATGGCCTGATTATGGGAACCCGAAGCGGGGTAGTTGATCCCGGAATTATCGAATACCTGATGAAAAAAGAAAACATGCCTTTGCATGATGTAGTCACACTTCTGAATAAAGAAAGCGGAATGTATGGTCTTTCCGATGGTTTTTCATCAGATATGCGCGACCTTGCCGATGCAATGGAAGATGGAAATGAGGATGCAACACGTGCGCTGAAAACCTATGCACACCGTGTTAAACACTATATTGGTGCTTATGCCGCCGAATTAAACGGCCTCGATCTGGTTGTTTTCACAGGCGGAATTGGCGAAAACAATTGGAAAGTAAGGGAATTGTGCCTTACCAACCTTGATTTTCTGGGCATAACCATCGATAAAGAAAAGAATAAAGGGCTACGTGGTTGCGATACTTCAATTTGTGCAGATTGCTCAAAGGTTGAAGTAATGATTATTCAAACCGATGAAGAACTTGTGATTGCAAATGAAACCCTTGAACTTATAAATGGACTAAAAACATAAATAAAACCCTTATCTTAAACTTAAACCTAACCTACAGTGAAAAAAATACTACTATTTATCCCTATTCTGGCGTCGTTTTTATTACAGGCCCAGACTAACGAAAAAGAAATTCTAAAGAATTATGCTGTTTACCAGTCGGTTCATCACCAGGAAAAGATATTTGTGCAAACCGATCGTCCCGCTTATTTAGCTGGTGAGGATTTATGGTTGAGTGCTTTTGTGTTAGATGTTGGATCACAAAAGCTGAATAATTCGGAGAACGTATTGTATGTTGAATTGGTAAACCCGGGCGGACAAACCGTTCAAAAACAGATTTTTGAAATTACCGGGGGGCGTGCATGGGGAAATATCACGCTTGACGAAGATTTATTGCAGGGCAGTTATCATTTGGTGGCTTATACAAATTGGATGCGCAATACAGGCAGTGAATTTTATTTTTCGAAGCGAATACATATTGTAGGTCAATCAGCTTTTGTTTTGAATGATACCTCAAGCATCATCAGCGTTGAAATTGAAACTTCAAGTACAAATATTGATGAATCTGATCGTGATATGAATATTACGGTGCAGTTTTACCCCGAAGGTGGTGATTTAATTGAAGGATTAACCTCTAAGGTAGCTTTTGAAGCAACAGACGAAAACAATAACAGGATACAGTTAAATGGCTTAGTGTTTGATGCAAACGGGCAGATGGTGGCTGCTGCTAATTCGCTCTGGCGTGGAAAAGGTGTTTTTACTATAACACCACAAGCCGGAAATCGATATTATTTGCAAGTTGATGACGAAGATGGTGAGCCAAAGCGATTTGCTTTGCCCCTGGCAAAAACATCGGGAATGGGTTTGTCGCTTATTGATTTACCCCGAAAGGATGAACTAAATATCATTGTGCAAAGCAGTCGTCAGTTAACCGACAGCACTGCTTTTCTGTTGGCCACTCAAAATGGCAAACCACAGAAGGCGATAGTGCTTAACTTATCTGAAAATAACCCCGTGTCGGTGCAAATCAGTAAGTCGGAGTTTCGAACTGGTATTGTACAATTTACATTGTTCGATGCCAATAAAGTACCGCAGTCCGAAAGATTGTTCTTTGTTAAAAACAACGATAGCATTTCGTTGTCGTTAACAATGAACAAGTTGCCATACGGCGCGCGCGAGAAAGCGGAATTTACACTCATGGCTGTTGATTCGCAAGGTAATCCGCTATCAGGTGATTTTGCCCTGTCGATAACCGATGCAGGTCGCGTGCCCGAGGTTTTGTACCGTTCGCCCGGCATTTTCTCTTATCTTTCGTTGTATGCCGATTTGCCTTACGATAATACTCCCGATGCGGCATTGTTTAAAAATACTGGCGAGGGAAATTATAAAACGGAGTTGTTAATGCTGACGAATGGCTGGCGTAGATATGCATGGAATGAAATTTTATCTGATACGATACCTGTTCCGAAGTTTCTCGAAGAGCCCGGTATTTATGTGAAAGGTACGGTGCGAACAGATAACAAATACTCGAAAGTGCCTGACGATGCTGTTGTGACCATGATTACACAAAGTGGAAAAATGGAGTTGTTTTCAGAAACAGTTGGTGAGAATGGTGTTTTTACTTTTTTACTTCGCGATTTTGAAGGTACATTAAGGGCAGCAGTGCAGACCAAAAATCGTATGGGCAATAAGAAGGATTATGCACTGGAATTGCATACCAACTACCAGAAACAACCGGTTGATAGTTATAGACACCTGATTTTGCAGGACACAAGTGTGGTTGGTGCGAATTTTAAAGACTTCAGCGATTCTATAGCATTGGAAAGGGGAGAATTGGCCAAAGTGTTGTCTCGAAAAATGAGAGAGGACTCTTTTATGATCTCCACCGATTATGCTATTGAGGAAGTCGTTGTAGAAGGAAAAACGACTGGAAACTATAAAGAAGAAATTACTAAAAATTACGGTTCGCCCGATTATTCAATTGGAGAGAAACGAATTCAGGAATTGGTGGAACAGAAACCCTGGCAGTACGGACTTTTCTCAATTCTTTCAAACGCTTTTCCTGATCTGAGCGTCGAAACTTCCCAGTCAACGCTCACACATAAACCTGGGACAAATCCCCAGGGATCAAACATTGTTGCATCTGATTCACCATGTATTACATTCAGCCTGGTCAACAAAAGGAAACACCGTTTTTTTGTATTTGTGGATGGGCAAATGGTGGCAGCCTCTGATGCTAAAGGTTTAATAAGCAGTATTTATAGTAATTACTCAATCGAAGATTTAATTGGCTTAGATCCGGGCTATGTGAAATCGCTCGATCTTATTTTTCCTAAAAACAATAACGCTCAAAATGCCTTGAACAGTGAGGCCGATATATATGAATATGAGCAAAAATCGTCAATAGATGTCGATATGGATATGATGTTGGCAGAATTAGCTGATGAATCAGAAAAAATAACTGCCCCTGTTGCAGTTTTGTCAATATATACAAAGACAGGAGCCGGATTATTGGGGTCGATGCACACCAAGGGAATAGCCAACATTACCCTGCATGGCTTTGCCCGAACGAAAGAGTTTTACAATCCCGATTATTCAATGGCTGAGAATGATAGTGTTTTGTACGATCTGCGTAATACCCTGACCTGGTATCCACAGTTGAAAACCGATTCAACCGGTAAAGCCGATTTTTCGTTTTATACGTCCGATGTTTCGGGGCGTATAAGGCTAGAAGCAAACGGCTTATCGGACAATGGGGTGGCCGGTAATCTTGTATTTAAAATTCCGGATCAGCTTTTTGATGCCAAAAATGCCGATGAAATTATTACGGCGGCACGTGAGATGAAAATGGAAAAGAATCAGTTTAAACCAATGGTTATGTTGCCCGATAGTGCAGCCGCAGCTTTTGCCCTGGTAAAGGTTTTATCAACCGGCCAAACAACTTTTACGTCTCTTTCAGGTCGGTTTTCGCTTGACGAAAACCATGTGAACGAACAAAGCAAAATTGAAATTTCAAAACCGGGATATAAGTCTGAAACTAATTCTTATATCGAAATAAATAAAAATGGAGTAGTGTTGCAGGTTCTCGATGATGAGCCTTCAGGCACTTCCATCGAAGATATTATGGACGGATTATACCGTAATCATACCAAAAACCGGAACTCCGGCCATTTTTTTATCGAAGGTGCTTTCCGGGAGCAGTTGTTTAGTGGAAGCGATTTGCACAAGTTAACAGACTTCTTTTTTATTCAGCGCTGGCAAAAGCTATCTGAACCCAATGCTCGTATCGAAACGCGGATGTATAATGGGCGAGAATTCCAATCGAATCGTTTTAACACCATAATTAGCTTTACGCCTCAAAATCGGTTTAACGATGCGGTGCCGGTTATGGATCCGCAGTTTGCCGATATTTCTTTTTTAAGCAGATCGTTTAAAAAACATTACAATTATAAACTTGAGGGCGAAACAAGCTACCAGGGACGTAAGGTATATCACGTTGCATTTGATCAGGAAGACGATCTGGGCTGGGCTTTATACAAAGGTGAAATGTTTATCGATAAAGAAACATTTGGTTTGGCATGGTGCCGTTGGAAAATTAGCGAAAAGGGCGAAAAATACCTGATGCCCGATGAATATCTTTCGGGCGGAGGTGATGCAAAATCTTTTGTTCGTGTGTTCGAACATAACGAAATAAGTTATGGCTTTAACGGCAGTTTCTGGATTCCGCAATTTGCCACTGCTAATCTTCGGTTCGAACAGCAGGAAAAAGAATTTACCATAGTGCGCGAAATGGTTTGGTTACCAACCGATAAAGCATTTTCGAAGTTTACAGCCCTGTTGCCCGGCGATATGAATAGAAGGGCAATACTCATGCGTAAACCTGTTTATAAACCATTCGAATGGCGGCATCCGTGGCTTTTACCACCTGATGATGAAATCGAAAAACAGATAAGATATCTTAACAATACGATTGAATACCGACAGTAG
>JAQICD010000268.1 GCA_027858715.1 Prolixibacteraceae bacterium | reverse complement strand
TAGGTAGCACTTGCATCTGTACTTAGGGGTGATGAATCATCATCACCTTCGTCGCATGAGCTTAATACGACACTAAAGAGACTGAATAAAATTGCGATTGTAAAAATTGATTTTTTCATAATTTTGTTTTTTAAATATTAATGTTATTATTATCGTTGCTATCGTTATTCTTGTCTGTAATACCAATTGTCCTTTAAAATGCCGCATGGCAATTTAAAGATTACAATGGTTAATGCCGATCATACAACAAAAGAGTAAACTGAACGAAGTGAAAGTATGCGACATTATGTTGTCAAATCGGTATAACTGGCTCTATTAGATCTTTTTTATAAGATGTAAATCCAACGGATTCCTCAAGGTTCTAACTCGGGTTAGAAGGTTGAAAATTTGAATAACGATAGGTTTTTCATGAAAATACGATTCCGCTTAACTACCTCGATGGCTTTGCCTCGGGGTAGTATATTAAAACTCCAATAATAAATGCTGTTGTAATAATTCTATGTCTACTCATTTTTTTTATTTAATCTTCCAGTTGTTTTATAAAGTGATCTTGTAGTTATTGAATAATCACTTTTTGTGTAAACTGATTATTATTGCTATTAATCCGAATAAAATAAATACCACTTTGAATATTGGTTAGGTTGATGTTCGTTATTTTTTCATTTGTAATTGATTGATGAACAAGTGAACCAATGGAATTGAAAATCATGACTTGAGCGGCTGTTTCAATATTTTCAAGATGAACAGTAAAATGTCCATTATTAGGGTTCGGATAAACTTTTAAGGATGGTTGGTTTATTATCTGATCTTCTTTTTCTTCTTGTTCAAAAATACCTTCCACGCTTTTTTCGGCAACAGGTTCTGCCACTAAAATATTTAATGGTAAACTTTCACAAAAAGTACCATTAGTAGTAATGTGTGCATCTACATAACTGCCTTCAAAAGCATGGAAGCCGGGTAATAGTGTTATTGAAGTACCTGCAATTAAATTTACAGATGATCCATTTTTAAATTCAACAATAGAACCATTGCCTGCAACAGTAATAGTATTTTCAGCATCAAAACAAGTTGATTCTTCATTAGAAATTATGGTGTTTTTGATGTTAATATCGTCATAGATACCATCAACTTCTTGCAAGCAAATTCCCACTGAACCAAAATTATTGTTGTTGTATTCCCAAAACCTTAACCAATAAGTTTTATTTTTGGCAAGGCCTGTAATTGGGGCACTTTCAACTAGTTCATTTGTACCGTTAAGGACGCTACACGCTAAAGGGCTGTTGCTTTCAGGTGTTGAGTAAATAGCATAGCCCATTGCCTCCCAGGTACCTCTGTTGGGTCTTATAATCTTTATACTGCCCGAAGTAGGTGCTTCGAATTTATACCATAAATCTCCACCTTGGTATCCACCGCAAGATGGAATTCCATTAATAGATTCAGAGCTGGTTGCTCCATTGTTATTGTATATTATTGTTGGAGAAGTACAAGTTGTTGTAGATGGGTTAACTGTAACATCAATTGCACCACTTGCTTCATCATTAATTGGTGTAGTGCAAGCAACATTTAAATTGAATGAACCAGCATTAGCTCCATAACCCATAACATAAATATAGTAATCGGTTGCTGGCAAGGTTTCTATTTCTATATATGGTTGGCTGCTGCCTCCAAAGTCATCGTTATTGGCAATACAGCTTAGTGAACCACAATTACCTTCATAAATGGTCAGCTTTGTGTCAAAATCTGCGGTGGTCCAAAAGGCTGTAACTCCACCTCCATTGCTTGGAGCAAAATGGTACCAAACACCTTTTTCACTACTTTCAACACCACATGAGGTAGCACCAGAACTAGTAGCACCAATATTAGTTCCTTCTAAAACATCGCCACAAGTTATTTCTGTCGCATTTGCACATAAATCATTTGCTGGTGGAGTGTAATTTACATTAATGGTCAGATTTCCTGTTTCTTGGATATCTTCGGAACGATGATAAGATCCTGCATTAATCCAATACTGTACACCATCTTCTACGTTTATTGTTACTGATTCTATACCGTTTCCGCTATAACTTGAATTTATACATGAAAATGATCCACAAGTACCTGTAAATACCCCTAATTCAACATTAAAATCATCTGTGGTAATATCAATAGTAACTTCACCATCATAATCAGCTGTAAAGGTATACCAAACACCATCATTCATTGCATCATCATAATCAGTTCTTATAAATCCATCATTGTTATCAGTACCATTCATTATTTGTGTGTTGCTATAGCCATTTGGGTTTATAACAATGGCATCTTCACAAGCATCGTTATGAGGTCCGTATTTGAATTCATATTTATGAAAACTAGTATAATTATTATATTCTGAAGGCATAATAGAATTATTAGCAGTACTTGTACTAATTGTTGCTGGGTTTCCCGGAGTAACACTAATGAAGTTATCACCTGATGTTCCCGCACTTAAACCAATTGAGGCTCCAATTCCATTACCTGTTTCTTCAACATCTACACTTCTATAGTAAAAGGTAATATCATTTGTTGTTTCATATAAATACATTTTAAATCTTACTTTACTACCTTCACCCCACCACGATACACGCCATTCAATTACTAGGTATCTATTAGGTTCAGAACCAAAAACCTTGCATTGGATCAAGCCTTCATCTGCTATTCTTTGATACATATCATCCCATAAAGGAGCAATCATATCGCATACATTGGTTGCTGTGCCATCTAATTGATTATTATTAACAACATCAGTTCCGGTAAACGTTATAGCACCATTCACTCCAATTGTTAGTTCATCGTAAACCGTGCCTGCAAACTCAAAATCAAAACCAATACCGATTGTTGCTTCTCCATCATCACTGTCCAGACCAGTTAAAATACTATTACTGTTAGAGTTGCCATAAGAACCTTGGTTAGTATCTTTAAAAGTATAATATTCTGAAATGTGTTGTCCGTAACTTGTTATTGCTAAAAAAAGGAATGCTAAAAAGAGTAGCGTATTTCTCATAATCTATTTGGTTTAATGATTTTTTACGATGCACGTGATTTCGGCCACTTGTATGTGGCGTGGCAAATTGCGTGAGATTCTTTGTTAGTACACCAACTAAATTTGGTGCTAAAATGTATATCTTCTTATTTGATTGAATTAATTACTTATTTTAATTAATTCTTGTACTGGAATATAATCATCTGTCATACTTATTGCTGAGATATAAATACTGTTTTCAACACAATTAACTTGGTTTATTTCTACTATCTCATCTTTTAAAGATGCACTTTCAAATGTAGCTCCACCGTCTTTTGTAATATACAATTCAGTTTTTCCTACTAATATTGCTCCGTTTTCATCGTCAGAGAATGATATTGATTTATATTTTGACTTCTCATTAAAAGGATAAACAGGAGTCCAAGTTTCACCACTATTGGTTGTTTTGTATAAGTTTGCATCATCTTTCATTGTGTAGTATCCAATGTTATTTGATGTAAATAATGTTTTTTCAGGTTTTTGATATTTATCAGCAATTTCTACGGCAGTTAAGGTGTTTCCATCTGTAGAATATGCACCGAAAGATTTCTCTTCGTATCCAAAAGAGCCATCAGGTTTATATGCTCCGGTAATGCACACATTTCCAGCGTTTGTTACATAAGCAGAAGAATAATAGGTTTCTGTTCCCGAAGCTCCTCCATATAATTCTACTGGTTCTGCATCGAATAAAACTTTGTGGTTAAAAGAAAAATCAGTTCGGTTAAAAA
>JAQICD010000014.1 GCA_027858715.1 Prolixibacteraceae bacterium | reverse complement strand
TGTCAGCCCCGTGTTTCACGCGGCAGGCAGGTAGCTCCCCCTGGTCGCTCCGGCCTGCCGGTTCAACATCGGGCCTGTCGTCGTAAGGCTTTCCAACTCCGTCCGGCCCGGGGGCGGTGGTATGCCGGGTTAAGTACGATAATAGGAACGACCTTTTAATATATGGCAGGGTGTTGTTAAAATATCACTCTTGTCAATTCATGTATTTAATTGTGAAGGTAGCAACGATTAAAAAAAGCAAATCAACAGATTCAAAAAAATTGTTTATTTTTGAATAAATGATTCAAAATAGATGATTATGGATATGACAACTCAAATAAAGAATAGCCTGATTTCTAGGATAAAAGATTCGGATGACATGAATTTTCTTAAGGCACTTCAAACAATATTTGATTCATCTGAACAATCTCTCTATCAGTTATCCCCCGAACAGGATAATTCAATTGCAAGTGGAAGGGAAGATATTAAGAATGGCGATTATATCGATAATAACGAATTAATGGCAGACATAAAAGAATGGCTTACAAAAAAATAATCTGGTCATCTCGTGCAAGCAATGAATTGAAACAAATTCTTGAATATTTCAATTAATCGTTTCCTTTTGGGATAACAGGCAAGATACTAATAGCAGATTAAAATATAAATAAGCAAACACTTCATATGGCACATATAGAGTAATTTATATAAAGCAAGACATGGATATTTTCTTAGAAATAAAACGAGATAAGTTATAGCAACAAGTCTATTTAAAAAAACCCACTGTTTATACACAAACAGCGGGTTTTAAATCTCACATTTTTATTGTTTTATCCATTGTAACGTTCCGAAATAATTTCCCAGTCGAGAATCTCCCAGAAGTCTTCAACGTATTTCGGGCGGGCATTTTGTTTGTCAAGATAATAGGCGTGTTCCCACACGTCGCAGGTCATAATTGGCTTTTTCCCGTCGCGAAGCGGGTTGCCGGCATTTGAGGTCTGTACAATCTCCAGTTCCCCGTCGGGGTCAACCACCAGCCATGCCCAGCCGCTGCCAAACAATGTGGTTGCTGCTGTGGTAAACTTTTCTTTAAATTTGGCAAAGGTGCCAAATTCTTGTTCAATGGCCGATTTGAGCGCACCTGATGGTTCTTTTTTGCCATTTTTTGCAAATTGCTCGAAATAGAAAGTGTGGTTCCATACCTGGGCGGCGTTATTGAAAATACCACCCTCGGCTTTTTTGATAATATCTTCAAGCAAAGCTGTTTCAAACTCGGTTTCCGGAATAAGGTTGTTGAGGTTGTTTACATAAGTCTGATGGTGCTTGCCATAATGAAACTCTATTGTTTTCTGGCTTATTTGTGGTTCAAGCGCGTTAGGCGCGAAATTTAATTTTGGTAATTCAAAACTCATGATTGTTATATTTTTGGTTTAACAATTTAATATTTGCTTTGTGGTTATACTGTAAACAGTGTAACCTTTATAATGTTGGAAATTAGATGGAAATTCATTCAATTTAGAATGATGTCAAATAAACCAGTCAACCATAAAAATGGCTGCTTATCAATAGAATAAGCAGCCATCCTTAAATGTTATCGTCAAGAGAATTAATCGTCTTGTTCGTTTGTTTTCTCGTTTTCTTCGCCAGCTATGCTTTCGCGCATGTTGGTATCGGCGTCGATATTTTTATAGCGCATGTAATCCATAACACCAAGGTTTCCGGTGCGGAATGCTTCGGCCATGGCAAGCGGAATTTCAACTTCGGCTTCAATTACTTTGGAACGTGCTTCCTGTGCTTTGGCTTTCATTTCCTGTTCGCTTGCAACAGCCATTGCACGACGTTCTTCGGCTTTGGCCTGCGCAATATTCTTATCGGCATCGGCCTGGTCGATTTGCAGGTATGCCCCAATGTTTTTACCTATGTCGATGTCGGCAATATCAATCGAAAGAATTTCGAATGCTGTTCCGGCGTCGAGTCCTTTTTCGAGTACAACACGTGAAATTGAGTCGGGATTTTCAAGTACAGCCTTGTGCGAGTTGCTTGAACCGATCGACGACACAATTCCTTCGCCAACTCTTGCCAGTACTGTTTCTTCGCCGGCTCCACCAACCAATTGCTTGATGTTGGCACGTACGGTTACCCTTGCTTTGCATATCAGCTGAATACCGTCTTTGGCAACGGCAGTAACTGGTGGGGTGTTAATTACCCGTGGGTTAACCGACATTTGTACGGCTTCGAATACGTCGCGGCCTGCAAGGTCGATGGCTGTTGCCATTTTAAAGGTCAGGTCGATATTTGCTTTTTCGGCCGAGACTAATGCATGTACAACATTTTCGACATGCCCTCCGGCCAGGTAGTGTGCTTCAAGTTCGTCGCGTTTGACAGTCGCCAGGCCGGCCTTGTAAGCTTCAATCATAGCTCTTACAATAATTCCGGGTGGTACTTTTCTGAAACGCATCAGGAATAGCTGAAGCAGTGAAATACGAACTCCCGATACCAAAGCCGAGAACCAAATCCCGATTGGTATGAAATACAGGAGGATGAAAATTAAGATAATAATCCCGATTATAATCAGGAATGCTGGTAGTTCAAATGTCATTTTTTTATTGATTTATAGGTTCAACAATAACGGTATTTCCTTCTATTTTTATTATTCTAACGGGTGTTTTCGGGTCGATAAATAGGTTGCGTGAGCGGGCATCAACACTAACCTGATCGATTTTAATTCTGCCCGACGGATTAAGTCTTCCTATACTTACACCTTCGTCACCAACATGTATTTTCTTGTTGTCGATGTTTATTACTCTGCCATCGATTCCTGTGTTAAGCATCATGGGCTTCATAGCCCTTCCTTTAAATAAAAAGTACAGAAAAACCGGCACAAAAATAAGTATGGCAAACAAGATGATTAACCCCGGAATGGTTCCCCAGTACTGAAACGAGAGAACGATACCAACACCAAAGGAAATTACCGATGCAATGCCGGCAACTGTAACTCCCGGAATGAGCATAAATTCAATAATTAAAAGAATTATACCCAGTAAAATTAATAAAAGAACAGTTAATATTTCCATGTTTGATTTATTGGTTAGCTTATAATTGCTTTTAATTCATGGTTTAAAAGTGAAATGCGTATAGGCCGCAGCTTTTCAACAGGTCCTTTTTTAATGTCACATTTTCCTTTATGATGCGTAATGACGGTGCATTGCGTAGCTTGTTCTAAAGTATGACCGCACACATAAATCAGGGTGTCAATCACATAATCGAACGAATGCTCATCGTCGTTTATCAGTATCAGGTAGCGTTCATCACTTACGTTTTGCTCTTTCTCCGTAATGGGTTTTTTCCTTGTGATTTCTTTAGTCATTTTTTTGAATTTCGCGAGCTTCGCTCAAAGTTATTCTTTTTCCATTATTATATGCAACAACAAAGGCATCTTTTACACCTTCCTGCCTAATTTGGTTTTGAAGTTTTACTGCATCCTCAAAGTTATCTACATATCCTATTGTATAAACTACAATGCCCCTGTCGTCGGTGTAGTTTTCGATTCTTCGCAAAACCGAAAGCTTTTTGTAGAGTCGGTCAATGTATTCGGGCAGCCCTTTGCTGTATGCTCCTATCTGTACTTTATACCTGATGTTGTCTTTTGTTTCCTCAAGTGTTTCTTCAGTGTTTGTTGTTTCAACCTTCTCTGATTCGTCGTTTACACCCGCAGGTAAATCTGTTTGTTCTGTTTCTGTAATAAGTGTATCAGTCTGCAGTGTGTTGGCCATTTCGGCAGCTTCTATTTCTTCACTCAGCGGAAATTCGTTTTCGCTTAAAAGCGATGCAGCAATGGAGTCGTTTTCCTGCATGATCTCCCTGATGGCTTCACGAGGTGCATCTTTCCAAAAATTTATTTCATGTTTGCGGGCTTCGTTAAAAGCATTGTCGGCATTCGATTTAAGTTTTATTGATTCAAGTTCAAGGGCGATAACATTTTGTGCAATTTCATTCTTCCGGCTTTCATCCGTTTCGTTTTTGTATTGGTTTCGAAGTGAATTTGTTTTATGAATGGCACTTTCAAGTTGTTTATTAAGGCTTATTCCGTTTGCAAAAGCATATTTTCCTGCGTTTGTTTTAAACTGTGAGAATTTGCGATAAGTAATGTCGCTAATCACATTGAAATTGATAATGGAATCGTGAAGTTCCTCCGGTATCTCCACTTGTTTTACTTCGGCCAGTTCGCGTGAAACATCTTCTGTTTGTTCGCTTTTTTCTTCAGCCAGAGCTTTAGTCGCTTCTGCTGTTTGTGGTTGTTCTTCTTTTACATATTTTTCTCCGTCGTTCTGTTTGTCAGTTTTTTGTTGATTAGAAATATTTTCAGTTTGCGTACCTGCTTTTTCCTGTATCGGGGCAATTTCAAACGGATTTTCGTTGTTGATGCATGCTTCATAGTATGTTTTGAAGTCAAGCTTTCGCTTTTCGCGGTTGCGGGCATAATCGTCGAATCGTTCGTAATATTGAGCAGCAGTATCGAATTGATTTAGTGCATGATAGTTTTTTGCAATATAAAAAAATACGTTGCCGGGCACGTTTTCCTGTGCCGATTGCAGTAAAATTTTTCTTGTATTCATGCTAAATTGCTGTGTCTCGGTTAAGCAAACGCCATAGTAATATTGTATCCATGCATCGTGGGGATATAACTTGTAAAGCTCCTCGAAGTGAGGTAGTGCTTCGGCAAAATTGGCATCGGCAAATAGTTCTTTTGCCAGTTCTTCGTTACTTTGCGCCTGCGAAATGTTTATGGTAAACACGAAAACAAATCCCAATAATAAAGTGTTCAATACTATGTGCTTGCTCATAAGGCTTGTGTAATGAATTTTGATAATATAAAGTGTAAAAATACAAAAACTCTAACGATAATTTTAAAAATACAATATTATGTCGAAATTAGAAATTGGTAATGCTGCTCCCGACTTTAAAGGGATTAATCAAAATAGTGAACAAATTTCTTTGTCAGAATACAAAGGAAAGAAAGTAATTTTATATTTTTACCCAAAAGATAATACGCCCGGATGTACATCGGAAGCCTGCGACTTAAACGATAATTACGAAATGTGGCTGTCGAAAGGATACGAGGTAATAGGCGTTAGCCCTGACAGTGTGGCTTCTCACAAAAGATTTGCTGAAAAGTATAATTTGAGTTTTAACCTGATTGCCGACACTGAAAAAGAAATCCTGCAGCAATATGGTGCCTGGGGAGAAAAGAAAATGTACGGAAAAATCAATATGGGGGTTTTGCGTACTACTTTTATTATTGACGAAGAAGGACGCATTGCAGATGTGTTTGAAAAAGTAAAAACGAAAGAACATACAAATCAAATATTAAGTACTCTCGAATAATATGAGCGACGAAAAAGCAACAATCAACAAAGAAAAATTAAAAGCCCTTCAGTTAACCATGGACAAAATCGACAAGTCGTATGGCAAAGGTTCGATTATGCGCATGGGCGACAGGGCAGTAGAAGATGTACCGGCTATTTCATCGGGGTCGATTGGCCTTGATGCAGCAATGGGTGTTGGCGGGTTTCCGAAAGGACGCGTCATCGAAATTTACGGACCGGAATCTTCAGGTAAAACAACCCTGGCTATACACGCCATAGCCGAAGCTCAAAAAGCAGGTGGCATTGCAGCAATTATTGATGCCGAACATGCTTTCGACCCGTTTTATGCAAAAAAACTGGGTGTCGATACCGACGAACTGCTGATTTCACAACCTGATAATGGTGAGCAGGCTCTTGAAATTGCCGATAACCTGATCCGTTCGGGAGCAATAGATATTATTGTAATTGACTCGGTAGCGGCTCTGACGCCCAAAGCCGAAATCGAAGGCGATATGGGCGATTCGCGCATGGGCTTACAAGCCCGTTTGATGTCGCAGGCCTTGCGAAAACTAACCGGAACGATTAGTCGTACCAAAACTTGCTGCATCTTCATAAACCAGTTGCGCGAAAAAATTGGTGTGATGTTCGGAAACCCGGAAACAACTACCGGTGGTAATGCACTAAAATTTTATGCCTCAATGCGTCTCGATATTCGCCGTATTGGTCAGATTAAAGACGGCGAGGAAGTTACTGGTAGTCATACTCGTGTTAAAGTTGTTAAAAACAAAGTAGCTCCACCATTTAAGAAAGCTGAATTCGACATTATGTATGGCGGAGGCATTTCGAAAACAGGCGAAATAGTTGACCTGGGTGTCGATTATGGAATTGTTAAGAAGAGTGGTTCGTGGTTTAGTTACGGCGATTCGAAGCTAGGACAGGGTCGCGAAGCGGTTAAGAACCTTATGAGAGACAATCCGGAACTGGCACAGGAACTCGAACTTAAAATATTGGAAGCAATGACACGAACAAAAACCGACGAATAATCGTTGTTTTTGCTTTTGTATAATTTTATATTTCCGGCAAAAACAACGATTTTTGCCGGAATTTTTTTTATCATCTCATAACATTTAAAAATTTACAGAATGAAGGTTTTAAAATTTGGCGGGACTTCAGTCGGAAGCATTGAAAACCTGCACAAGGTGAAAGAAATTATTCATTGTCAGAACGACGATGTAGTGGTAATTGTATCGGCATTTGGCGGTGTTACCGACCAGATACTGAATATGGCACGTACGGCCGAAACCACGCGAACCTTTGATGTGAATGAGATGATGGAAATCACTACCCGCCACATGACGACCATCGATACCTTATTAACCGACAACGAAAAAGAATTGGTAAAGGAAAAGGTACAGCTCAATTTAGATGAACTTGAAAATCTTGTGAAAGGTGTGTCGATGATTGGTGAGCTGACCAATAAAACGCTCGACCGTATTGCCGGACTTGGCGAATTGCTATCGTCAACAATTGTTGCTGCATTTTTAAATGCCCGATGGGTCGATAGCCGCGATTTGATTTGTACCGACAATAGTTTTGTTAAAGCCGAAGTTGATTTTGACGAAACGAACAAGCGGATAGCCGAAGCATTTGTTGGTTTTTCGGGCGTGGCACTTGCGCCGGGCTTTGTTTCAAAAAGCAAAGATGGCGAGCCAACAACTCTTGGGCGTGGAGGTTCCGATTATTCGGCTGCGATTTACGCTGCTGCACTCAATGCTGAATCGCTCGAGATATGGACCGATGTTAATGGTTTTATGACAGCCGACCCACGGGTTATCAGCAAAGCCTATACCATCGACTACCTGACTTATCCCGAAGCTATGGAGCTTTCGCACTTCGGAGCGAAAGTAATTTATCCGCCTACTATTTTGCCGGTTTACCGCAAACGTATTCCGGTGCGTATTAAAAATACCACCGCTCCCGATGCCGATGGCACGCTTATCGGTTACGAAAAGTTGGCTGGCTCAGAGCGTATCATTAAAGGAATATCTTCGATATCGGGAATCACCTTGCTTACTCTGCATGGTGCCGGTATGGTTGGCGTTACCGGAATATCGATGCGCATGTTTACTGCCCTGGCCAAAGAGAAAATAAACGTCATTCTTATTTCGCAGGCTTCTTCCGAGAATTCAATTTCGGTGGCCGTGTCGGCAGTCGATGCCGCTAATGCACAACGGGCAGTTGAAAATGAATTTGAGCACGAAATATCCAAAGGATATGTAAACGGAGTATTGCCCGAAAATGATTTATCGATTGTGGCTATAGTTGGCGAAAATATGAAAGAAAGTGCCGGTATTGCCGGGAAATTGTTCAATACCCTTGGGAAAAACGGCGTGAATATTCGTGCCATTGCACAGGGCGCTTCAGAGTTGAATATCTCGTGGGTAGTGCGCACCGACGATTTGCGCAAAACACTAAATGTAGTACATGAGGCGTTTTTCCTTACTTCGTACAAAGAATTAAATTTGTTCTTAATTGGTGTGGGTACGGTTGGCGGAATCTTTCTCGAACAGCTGAAAAATCAGCAGAACAAACTTTTAAAAGAACAACGGCTGAAATTGAATCTAGTGGGTGTGGCAAACAGTAAAAAGATGCTTTTCAACCGCGAAGGTATCGACCCGGGTAATTATTCTGATTTGCTGAAACTTTCATCCGAAAAGTCGAGCTTTGAAACATATACTGATCAAATGATTGAAATGAATATGTTTAACTCTGTTTTTGTTGATTGTACTGCCAGCGAAGAACTGGCCGGTTACTACCATAAAATTCTCGATGCACGTATATCGGTTGTTGCAGCAAATAAAGTAGCCGCTTCTTCGAAATTCAGCAATTATAAATTACTAAAAGATTCGGCCGTACGCAAAGGCATTAAATTCTTTTTTGAAACGAATGTGGGGGCAGGCCTGCCTGTAATTTCTACCATAAAAGATTTAATTAACAGTGGCGACAAGATTATAAAAATACAAGCTGTTTTGTCGGGCACACTGAATTTCATATTCAACACTTTAAGCAGCAATGTGCCACTAAGTAAAGCCATTGAAATGGCCCGCGATGCTGGTTACTCTGAACCCGACCCGCGTGTTGACCTTAGTGGTAAAGATGTAGTGCGTAAGTTGCTTATTTTGTCTCGCGAAGCCGGGTATCCGTTAGAGGAAGCCAACGTTAAGGTTGAAAAATTCATACCCGAATCGCTATTTAAGGGGTCAATGGACGACTTTTGGCAAGGTGTAAAAACACTCGATGAGCAGTTTGAATCACAGCGGAAAAAGTTGGCTGCCAATAATAAGAAATGGCGTTTTATAGCTACCTTCGATCCGGATGATTCTAAAGTTGAGCTGCAAAGTGTGTCTCAAAATTCACCGTTTTACGACCTCGAAGGCAGCAATAATATTATTTTACTCACCACTGAGCGGTATAATGAATATCCGCTGCAAATAAAAGGTTACGGAGCAGGTGCAGCTGTAACAGCAGCCGGTGTTTTTGCCGATATTATACGAATTGCAAACATTTAAAATGATACCTATGCGACTTTTTATGATATTACTTGCGTTTGTTTTTGTCTTTGCATCCTGCGAAGAAGATGTGACAGAGAAGCCTGCCGAAAAATCGAATCCTGTTTTGGTACAGGTGTCGGTTATCGATGCGCTGTTGCAGGGTTTTTACGATGGATTTCTCCCGCTCGGTGAGTTAAAAACATATGGCGGTTACGGCATAGGTACATTTCATGCACTCGATGGCGAAATGGTAGTATATAACGATACGGTTTTCCAGGTTAAAGCTGATGGAAAGGTTTACCTGCCCAACGATACCGAAACAACTCCTTTTGCTGCTGTAGCTCCTTTGCTGGTTGATACTGCTTTTTCGATGCAGGAAATCACGTACAGTACGTTGAAAGATGATTTTTCAACGTTTTTTCCGACTCCAAATATTTTTTACCTGGTCAAAATTAAAGGTGAATTCAGCTATATGCATACCCGAAGTGTGCCTGCACAGGTGAAACCGTACCGTCCATTGGTTGACGTTACGGCTACTCAGCCTGAGTTCGAATATGAGAATATCGGGGGCGACATTATCGGATTCTATTGTCCGGATTATGCCAAAGGCGTGAATGTAACCGGTTTGCATCTTCATTTCCTGGATGAAAGCAGGCAGAAAGGTGGGCACATTATCGACTTTACGTTAAAGTCGGGTACTATGGAGTTGGGGTATCTTCTCGACTATCGTCTTATTTTGCCCGAAGGTGGCGATTTTTATGGTGGCGATTTCAGTATTGACCGTACAGATGAACTTGAAGACGTAGAAGGATAATCAAATTGTTAGTATTTGCTTTGTTTTTCTTAAATATTATAAGTAAAAGATGCTTTTATCTTTAAAATGACTGTCATTTTTTTATTTTTGACGGGCAGATAAAAATTGATACATCAACCATTTGTTGATGTTAAATATAGGATTAAATGAAACGAGCATGATTCAGACGTGAATCACAAACACCTATGATTATATGCGAGTTACCTCGAAAAAATCGGGGCAAGCTATGAGTTGCCTTAATAAATAAACAATTTGAACGAATGAAACACATAATAATATTGGGCGATGGGATGGCCGATTTGCCCATCGAAAAACTTGGAGGCAAAACTCCGCTAATGGTGGCCAAAACACCTCATATCGATGCGCTGGCACGTGATGGACGTACCGGGTTTTTATCAACTGTACCCGGCGACATGCCTGCTGGAAGTGAAATTGCCAACATGGGCGTAATGGGTTACGATGTACACGAGGTGTACGAAGGTCGTGGCGTGCTTGAAGCAGCTAGCATGGGCGTAGAGCTTGATGACAGTGACCAGGCAATGAGATGTAACCTGGTTTGTATTGATGGTGAGAATATTAAAAACCATTCAGCCAGTCATATTTCTACTGAAGAAGCCCACGCGCTTATCGATTTCTTGAATGAAAAATTGGGAAGTGAACGTGTTCACTTTTATCCGGGTGTTTCATACAGGCATTTGTTGGTGATAAAAGGCGGAAATAAGAATGTAAGTTGCACACCCCCGCACGATGTGCCCGAGAAGCCTTTTATGCCTTTATTGGTGAAAGCAAATGAGCCTGATGCCAAGGAGACAGCCGATTTATTGAATGATTTGATCCTGAAATCTCAGGAATTGCTTGCCAGTCATCCGGTTAATAAGTTGCGTGTCGAAAATGGCAAAGATGCAGCTAATTCAATTTGGCCATGGTCGCCGGGTTACAAACCACAAATGCCCACTTATAAAGAGATGTTTGGTATCGAAAAGGCGGCTGTTATTTCTGCCGTTGATTTAATTCAGGGTATTGGAGTTTATGCCGGTATGGAAGTACTTAAAGTTGAAGGTGCCACAGGTTTGTACGACACCAATTACGAGGGTAAGGCCCAGGCTGCCATTGAGGCGCTGAAAAATGGCGCTGAGTTCGTGTACCTTCATGTTGAAGCGAGCGACGAAGCCGGTCACGAAGGCGATGTAGAGTTGAAAATCCGAACAATTGAATACCTCGACAACCGAATTGTAAGGCATATAATTGAAGCTGCAAAACAGCTTGATGAACCCCTGGTAATCGGAATACTGCCCGATCATCCCACGCCATGTGATTTACGTACACATACCCACGACCCTATACCGTTTGTAATTTATAAACCCGGTGTTGAGCCTGATGTGGTTGAACAATACGACGAGGAGAGCGTCAAAGAGGGTGTTTTCGGGTTATTAAGCGGAGATGCGTTTATAAAAGAATTCTTACGATAACTTACGCTGGTGAGCTGGCCAAAGGGAGTGAAAACTAAAAAGTAGAACCATTGCACGGCTCACTTAATACCCATATTTCTCCAATGTTTTTTGA
>JAQICD010000274.1 GCA_027858715.1 Prolixibacteraceae bacterium | reverse complement strand
GATATGCCTTCGTTAACTGATATGTATGTACGTATTAAACCAGAAATTATTATTGATGGTCGCGGACTTACTTTTGCCGGTTTCAATACAAACGGACAAGCAGATGATACTCCATGGAACTTCTCAACTAAAGATGGAGAAGCACCTGAGGCTACTTTTGCAATGTTGTCGTGTTTTGCTAATACCAATTTCACAATAACACTTGACGAAACAGGTATTATTGATGCCAATGAATTAACTAACAGCAATGTTGATGGTTATGTGAGTTTTAGTGGTGGCGACTTTGATGCTACAATTGTCGAAGGTAGCGTAGAAACTGTTATTACAGTTACCCCAGCAGACGATCTTGATCACGATACTGAATATACCGTTTCTTTATTGGCCGGTTTAATCGACGAATCAGATAATGCAATTGCTGCTGATTCTGAGGTGTTTACCTCAGGTGATTACCAGTTAGATGCACTGACTATTAAGGATTGGAAAAGTCCTGATGGAACAAGTTTTAGCATTAATCTTGAATCACCCGAGGATGCATTGTATTATTATATTGTAGTACGTGCAGATTCTGTTGATGTTGGTACAGCTGATAAATACGCTCCTGAAAGTGCAGAAGTTATTTTTGATGTGGTAGATACTCCAAGTAATACTTATGAGTGGATTGGAACAAGCGCTTCAACTGATAACAAAAATATTGATGTATATGAAAGTGGAACTGTAAATGCACCTTCAGAAACTGAATTGTTGGAACATATAACTGAACTCGAAGCTACACATGGTATGGACTATGTAGTTTATATGTTTGGTGCAGATGAATCAGTATGTGGTTCAAATGATTTCTTGCCAACTAATACTTACAATGTTGGTCCTATTGTTTCTGTTCGTCCTTCTACTTACGATGTACTTCCTCCGGAAGTAACATTCTCAGCTGATTTAGTTGATGAAGATGATATAGTAACAGGTTGTGATATCGATGGTATTAAACGTGGTGGTGCTGTTTATATTTCATTCAACGAAGCAGTTGAAAAAGAAAACGGACAGCTTATTTTACCTGCTGATATCCCCGGAATTGTATCATTACAAGGATCTTTAACAAGCAACTATAGCGTTGATGTTAGTCGATCATTCTACGATGATGATGATATGCAATTGGTTATTTATCCTACTGTTGCTTTCTCTTCAAGTGAGAGCTTAACTGTTTCAGTTAATTATAATACAATACAGGATGCTGCTGATGAAGATCGTTTTGGCCCTAATGGAAATGAATTACTTTCTTCTCCTAATGAAACATTCTGTGTGGAAGCATACCTTGGCCCTATTGTTTCATTTGAACCTTGCGATTCAACCGAGGATGTAGATCGCGATAAGGTGATTGTGATTACTATCGATCAATATGTATATGCACCGGCAGTAGATGGTTATACTTTAACAGATGTACTTGGCGACGATACATTTGTAGGTAACTATATTCAAATGCGTAAATATCTTGGTTTAACTGACGCTCCTGCTGCATTAACCGGCGGTCAAATCATCTACTCAGGTGACGATCCGGGTACTTCATACTTTTTGGATAATGTAACTTTTGGGGTAGAATATAATGATGATGGTGAAACTGTAATTACAATTACACCTAAAGCACCTTATGAGTTCGATTCAGAAACTTGGTACACGGTAGCACTTGAGCAAGCTCTACGCACTGAAGATAACCTGACTATTGAGGATACTTATAATAATGGTGATGCTCCGGCCGATGGTTGTGCTATAGAAAACTACTGGACATCATTCCGCAGTGAAGATAGCCGTCCACCTGAAGTAATCTTCTACGAAGATGATGATATGGTGGCTAATGATCCGGGTGTTGTTGAGCCATACCTCGACGAAAACTTTGATGTAGCGGATACCGCTTTCATCCTTGTTGAAATCGATGAGTGGGTACAACTTGGGTTTGATGGTTTTAAAAACTTAGAACCAACCGAAAAAATCGAAGATGCTAACGCATTACGTCGTTATTTTGCATTGAATATTGTAAATGAAGATGCAACTTTAACTCCTGTATCATTCGATGTGAAGAATTTTACTCTTGATGTGGTGGGTGACATTGCTCGTTTTTATATCGATCCTTACTATACCGATAAAGACGATCCTAATTTTACTGAGGATGTTGATTACCAGGTATGTTTCATCGACAATCCAAACGAATTGGAAGACTATCTTGATGATCCGGCTCTTACCGATGATAACATGAATGCATTGGCTGAAGCTTGTGCAAACTTTACAGTTCCTGCGCCAGTAGTTCCTACTGAATGTATTGTTTCAGCTTCATTGAATGAAGTTGAATTGGATTTAACCAATACTGATTATGCTGAGATTGGCCTTACCGAGGATTCATTATTTACAATTGAATTTGTATTTGGTGGAGCCATGGAAGGTGTAAGTGGACCTGCTCTTACAATATATGAAGAAGGTGGTGCTGCTGTAACAACAATTGATGCTGGTGAAGGATCACCAGTTGATGCTTTTTCAACTAAGATTAGCTATGAGTTGGATTTACATGGAACTATAATTGCTGATAATTCAAATTATTATATCCATTTTGATTTAGATTCAGCAATTGTTGCTACAGGCGCTTTTGATTGTGCCTATCCATCTGAAGATGATTTCACTGTAGCTATGTTTACCACAATCGATGCAACTGCACCTTTAATTACTGCATTTGTACCAGATAATCCAGATTCAGATCCTTATGCTACATGTTTAGCTGACAAAGACGAAACCGATATTATCATTACATGGGATGAGGATGTAACGCCTCAATCTGGTAAGAAAATTGAATTGTGGCGTCTAACAGGTGATGCAACTTTAATTGCATACATCGATGCTTCATATAATATTGCAGAAGATGACAATGAGATTATATTTGATAAATCGTTGTTCCAGCATCTACTGGCATACAATACTCAATATTATATACATATACCAGAGGGTTTTGTACTCAACGAAGTAGGCTTACCCAATGCTGAGGTAACCGTTAATGATTCATTGACTTTCTGTGTTGGCCCAGATCCGATACCTGAAATTATTTGTGGTGATCTTGTACCTAACAATCCTGTTTACTCTACAAGCACTACACCTGATTTGGAAATTACCTTCTCAGAAGCAGTTGTTCCGGTAAGTGGAATAGATATTCAGGTATATAAAGCTGGTACAATAACAAATGTAACTGATGCATATTTACATGTTTCTGCTACAGCTTTTACAGAAGTAGCAGGCTCAAGCGGTACTAAATGGAAATTGAATACCGAAATAGCATTGGCTAATGCAGGCGTGTACGAAGAATTCGAATGGGATAGCTGTTATGATGTAAATATTAGAGCTGGTGCTTTTAAAGAAGCTGCAGGTTCACAAGTTACTGAAGCATTAATTACAAATGATATTAATAGTACATTAACTTCAACAACTTGTACATGGACATTCTGTATTGGTGATAATATTGCACCAACAGTAACTTTCTGGCCCGAAGATGATGATGAACATATTGCAACAAATGCACATTTATATGCTTACATCAGCGAATTGCCGATATTAGCAGATGGAGATCCGCTAAATGTAAGCAATGCTGCTGATTATTTTACTTTAGACCGAGCTGCAAATGCAGAATTTGGTGCTGCAACAGATATTGATTTCGATATTGAATTTGTTGGAACTGATGTACTGGGTGAAGATAATGATAAACAACACATCCGTATTGTTCCTCGCGATCCTAATGGCCCCGACTGGAGCTTAACAGCAGATAACAACCCATCAATGGTTGATGAAGCAGTATATACTCTGTCGTTTATCAATTTAGCTGGTGCAATTGAATTACAGGATGAAAACGGAAACGCTGTTGTTGACAAATCAGTTTCTTTCACAACTGAAGATATCACAGCACCAGAGTTTGATGGAACATCTGTTGATTCAGAATCAGCAAGTAAAATTGAATTCTCTGCTGAGATCAACGAGGAAGGTACTATTCGTTACGTAATTGTTGAAGCTGGTGACGATGCAGTAACATCTGCACAAGCATGTGTTGACGACGACAGCTGGATGTCATTGGGTGTTGAAGCTGGTGAAGCGGAAACAGATGGAGGCGTAGCTGAATTTGAATTTACTGCTGACCCAGGCGAAGGTGAATATGATTATGATATCTATTTCTTTGCTTATGACGATGAAGTTGACCTGTACGACGAAGATTCAGAAATTGAAGCCACATGGCCTTATGCTGACGAAACAATGGGCTTCGAAACTGAAAACTATCGTATTAAAGACTTGCGTCCTGCACCAAACGGTTGTACCGTTGAAGGGCCGCTGGCAGTTTCTTTCTGTGATGACGATGCTCCGGTATTGTTAACAGGCGCAGATGATGAAACATATCCAACTGTTGGTTCATATATTATTGATCTTGCAACAGGAATGCCAACCGATGTTGATGTAATTGCTGTTGAAGATTCAATCGTACTTGAATTTAATGAGGATATACAGATCAATGATGCTGATGTTACAGGAAATAAAATTGTACTTCGTGATTATCACAACAACCTTGGTGTGCCATTAGCATACGTAATTGATGGTAATACGATTACACTTTATCCATTGGATAGTACATTAATAGCTAATGAAGCTGAAGCTTTCCAACTATTAACAAGTTCAAGTCCAAGAACTATATTGCCACAAGAATCAATGTACTATTTAGAAATTGACCGTTGGGCTATTTCTGATGTAGATGGATGTAATGGTGATGATAATTATTTTGGCGAATGGGTAGGTAAAGATTACCTAGCCTTTGCAACCGAAGATAATACTGCACCATGCGATGTAGATTGGGCACCAACTACATGTGTTGAGCCTGAGGCTGACATTGAAATTACTTTCTTTGAAAAGAATGAAGTAATGATCAACCCTGCTATCACAGGTGATTCAGCTTATGTATATATTTATCGAATAGGTGAGATAGATCCACACGAACGTATTCCTGTAAGCTTAGCAGTTAAAGAAGCTGTAGAGGATGAGGATAATCAGTGGAAATTCACTATACCTACTTCATATATGTACTTAAGCGGTGAGACTTACCGTGTACGTGTTCCTGCCGGATTGTTTATCGACAATTCAGGAAATGAATGGGACTGCAGCGATGGCGCTTCATGGACATTTGATGTTCGCGACTACGAAGCTCCTATTGCAAGCTGGACTGTAGTTCAGGACTTCTCTTATCTTGGAGTAGCTCTTGATGATGATGAATACAATGGAATGGTTGTTTCAGGCGATGCCGGTGAAACTATCAATAATGTTCCAACTTCTTCATTATTGAAAGTTGAATTCAATGAATCAGTATTCCTGCAAGATTCAGATAACAGCGATGCATGGACAGTATTGTCTAATAGTGCTGTTTATGATGAATTTGCTGCTGCTCTCACTTTAACAGAGAATGGTACTCCATTAACATGGGATAGCGACAATAACCATACAGATACCGATGAAAGCGGTGATTATACAATCTCTGAATCGGGAGCTGATTATGCGATTATTAAAGTTTATCGTTCAGAAGATCGTTGGTCGCCTGCCTTAACAGGTTTGGAAGAAGAGTTTGGTCTGAAGAGCAATACTGAATATGTAATTTCATTAGATGATAATGTATTTACTGATGCAGAGGACTGTGATGATGAGCGTAATATTTACGGTGGTGATGATCCATTGGTAATTATTAACACACGCGACGACATACCACCGGTATTAACCATTATGGATGTTAGTGGTGATGATGTTTGCGAAAATCAATGTGTAGCTGCTGGCAGCCCAATTCACTTGCAGTTTGACCATGAAGTGGTTAAAACTCCATTTGCTGGTATCGATTATGATTCAAGCAGTGGCTGGCCTAGTGGTGATGTAAACTGGTGGAGCGAAGCCAACCTTCCATTACTGGAAAGTGACTTAACTGCTACCATGAATGGTGATTTCCTTACTTTCTACGAAACCAACGAAGCAGGTACAAGTACTGGTGACTCAGTTGTTATTGAAAGCGTTGAAGTTGTTGTAGAAGACGGTAAGAGTAATATTTACCTGACACTTGCTGAACCATTAAATTCACAAGGCTGGTACTATATTGAATTCTCTGCCGGATCGGTTAAAGACACCAAGCGTGTACCCGACGGAAACGAATTCATGGGCAAAGATTGCATTTTCCGTGTAATGGATACAGAAGTTCCTTACGCAGAAGCTTTCTATCCTTCAGATGAGTCAAATCCCGGAGATTTTACCAATACAAACGTATTGAAAGAATCTACATGGAATAGTGCTGATCTAGAGGATGATGAAATGGCTATCTTGTTTAGCGAGCCAGTTGCAACTGTTGCAAGTTCAACAGACTCACTGGTAATTCGCAGAATGAACGGTCAGGTTTACGCAACTGTAAGTGCTAACGATGTATATGTTGACGAAGACAACGAACGTGTACTTCATATTCCTGTAGTATCACCTGCAGAAGTTGAAGGAACATTCGAAGAGTTCACTGCCTATTATGTAGAAGTACCTGCCGGTTTTGTAACCGACACAACTTCATGCGAAAGGAATGGTAGCATTGTAATCGATCCTGAGCTTGCACAATTTGAGTGGAACTTCAGCACATCAGACGATACACCTCCAACACCAATTGTGTTCATACCTAATGACACAAGAGATGAAGACGGTAATCTGATTGCTGTTAATGATAGTGTACCTAAGAATAGTGACCTTACCATCATCTTTGATGAAAACATTATTGTAGATGATATGGGTGATAATTCAGGTATTTATATTTACCATCACGATAATACCATGGGCTGGGTAGGTGACCCGGGAGAAGACTTTGGTAATATTGTTGAGTTTATTCCATTCTATGTTGGACCATCTTCAGATCGTTTTGCAAATTACGACCTTGATGCTGAGAATGTATATAATGGTTTAACCAACAACATACTCACAGTTAATCCTAATACTACTTTCACACGTACCGGTACTTATTATATCCGTGTTTCGGGTGATGTAATTGGCGATGCACAGTCTAATTACTGGGATGGTGTAGGTGATACTATTACATGGAGATTTACCATCACTAATGATGTTGCTCCTGTATTGGCATCAACTGATCCTGCATATAACCATAATACTAATCCATGGGAATACGAAGTATTACCAGCAGAAGATTATGGTTATGTTATTGCTGACCTTTCAATGAGTTTCGTTGATGAGCTTGATTTTGAGCCATTAGACGTTGAAGCTGGTGAGGGTACAATCAGGATATATGAATATCGTTACGATCCTGAAAGCTATACTATGGTTGAAAAACTATGGAAAACATTTGATGTAAACGACGAAGCTGTTGTATTTGAAGGTAATACTGTTATTATCGAAGATGTAGAGCTTCGTGACAATATCAACCGTCAATTCGGTGCTTATGAAGAAAGCTATTATGTAATGGTAGATAATGGTGCAATAACCAACGACTATCCTGGTAGCTTAACTTACTTTGGTGGCATCGATAATCCATTTGTATGGAGATTCCAGACTGGTAACGACGATGTATTCGTACCTGGTTACGATATTCTTAGCCCAACAGGCGAAGGAGCTTCTAACCTTACCATTGCTGATGTTGACAGCTTAGTTGTAGCATTCAACGAAGGTGTTGAAGCATTAACAGATCCTGCGGGAATGTTGATGTTACACAACATAACTAATGGTAAAACTGATACAATTACAATTGTAGCCGACATGTGTGCTGACAGTACATTAACTGTTAACATTGCCGATTACCTTGTAGATGAATCAGATTACTACGTATTTATTCAAACAGAAGCTTTGGGTGATACTTCAACTGTTTCGACACCAAACGACTTTACAATTGGTGGTGAAACTGAATGGTACTTCAATGTTGGTGATTACACAGGACCAACTGCAACTGCTGTTACTCCTGCTGACGACTCTACTTGTGTGCCTTCAGAAATCGTGCTTAGCATGACATTTGAAGAAACCTTTGGTGTTGTTGCTGGAGCTGGAAGCATTGAATTGACTGACAGTGCCGACTTCACAATGGAAATAGCTATTGCAGATATGACAATTGGTGAAGACAACAACAGTATTTCTGCTGTTGTAAACGGATTACCGGATACAACTTTAATCTTCGTTAATGTACCTGAAGGTCTGTTAATCGACGGTTCTGAAAATGCAAACTTAAGTCCTGCGCAAGCATGGAGTTTCACTACAGGTGAAAACACCCTGCCAACTGCAGAGATTATTGCACCTTTAGCTGTTGTTGATACAAGCGAAGTTGAACTTATTATTGAGTTCAGCGAAGAAATCAATGCAGATGACAGCAGTATTGATGTTAACGGTAAAGTTTATGCGATGACACGCTTAGACAGCGTTACATACACTGTGCTTGTTGATAGCTTGTTGAGCGACACAATTAACACTGTAACATTCATGGAAGGAACCTTCTACGATAATGCAGTATGTGAAGCTAACTATATCGCTGCCGGTAGTGAACTTACATTCGATGTAATGGACATTATTGCTCCTGTAGCCACTTATTTCCCATATGAAGCAGGTGACTATACAGATATTGAACTTGCTATCGTATTCGATAACGGGATAACTAAAGAAGATGGTTATGTTGTAATATATGATGCTGACACAGACGAAGTTGCTGATTCAATCGACATTGCTGACTTTACTGATGCTGGTGACAATACATTTACATACGTTACCAACGACTTGTACTACGGATCATTCTATGTACAAATCGATAAAGGTTCATTCATGGATTACGATGCAGCTCCTATGGCACAGGAATACGAAGGTATTGCTGATGCTGAAACATGGACAATTGATATTGTAGATGTAGAATTTGTAAAATGCTATAATATCATAACTCCTGAGAAAAATGCTACAGGTGTAGATGTTAATACTACTATATCAATCAGTTTCTGCGACGAACGCATTGCTCCTCCTGTACGTGAAGAGCGTTATGTAAGTGTTGCAAATTCAAACGAATCATTCACTTTCGTGGTTGATGAGACGATGATTGAAGGTAACACGTTGACATTTGATGTAGAAGGACTTGCAGAAAACACTCAGTACAGTGTTTATATCCAAACCGGAGCCATTACCGATGAGGCTGGCAACGAGTGGGATGTTAAGACTGACGCAGAATGGTGGCCATTTACTACAGGTGATTTCACTGCACCAATTGCTACATTAACTCCGGTTACTGTAACTGAAGGTGAAGGAAGCGCAACTATGAGCAGTAATGAAAATGGTGTTGTTTATCTTGTAAAAGATGATGTTGACACTGATGTTACTGTAATGGAAAGTGCAATCGCCGATGGTAAAGCTGTTAAAGTTACTGTTGTTGCTGATGTTGATGCAACTGTAAGTATTGCAGGGCTTGTTCCCGGAACATACAATGCAGTAGCTGTTGACAATGCGGATAACGTAGGTGACCGTACATCTGAAGCTGTAGTAGTAGAAGAAGAACCAGTAATTCTAGAAATCGCAATTGCTGATGCTCAGGATCGTCCTGGTTCAACCGACTACACTGATCAGGTAGTTATACTGAAAGGTATTGTAACTATTACAGACAACAATGGTTTCTATATGCAGGATGATAATGCTGAATGGAGTGGAATCTATGTTTACGACAGTGGAAACTCAGCCGTGAATGTTGGTTCAGCTGTTGAAGTTCAAGGTAAAATTGGAGAATTCAACAACATCACTCAAATTTCTGATGTTACTGTTACAGGTACATTGTTAAGTCTTAACATAGAACCAGTTCCTATACCTGACACCGAAACCGTAGGTGAATCTTACGAATCTGTAAGGGTAATGGTTAGCGGACGTGCTACTGAAACTGTAGAAGGTAATGTTACAATTGCTAACGAAGGTGGAGCTACATATGCTATCGACCTTTATATATACCAGCCAGAGACTTACTCTTGGACTGAAGAGTTCAGGTATGAAGTAGCCGGTATCGTTTATGGTGGTGGAGACGACTACAAAGTTGAGCCTTACTTTGATTATGATATTGTAAACGCTTCATTGCGCGACGGAATATCATTAGCAGATGTGGCCATCGATGTTTATCCTAACCCATTTGATAACTACATTAAGTTTGATGTATCTCACGATGTTCATATAACTAAAGCAGTTATTACAAACATTGCTGGACAACTTGTAAAAGAAGTTCACAATCCTAAAAATACAATTCAAACAAGCGAATTGCGCAGTGGAGCTTACTTCCTCTCATTACACACTGAAGAGGGCGTAGCCAAAGCTGTAAGGATTATTAAGAGGTAATACCGAATTGATTGATTAAAAAAGGGTGGCCATACGGTCACCCTTTTTTATTTTCTATAACCAACCCGAACAGAAATGTTCGGGTTTATTATTTTATTGCCTTCATAATTTGGACTTTCTTTACTAATGACAAATGACAATTGACTAATGACTTTTCAGAATGTTTAATTATTTTACTTTCTTTGTTTATTAATTATAATACAACATTTATGGCTTTAGATATTTTATTAAATCACCGATCAATACGGAAATACAAAGACAAAAAAATTGATGGAGATTTGTTGCAAAGAATCTTTGACGCTGGCTGCAGGGCTTCAACAACTGGGAACATGCAAGTTTATTCAATAATAAATACAAGTGATATTAAAATCAAACAGAAATTGGCACCAGCACATTTTAATCAGCCAATGGCATTGCATGCGCCTAATGTTGTGACTTTTTGTGCCGATTTTAACCGGTTTAACAAGTGGTGTAGGCTCAATAATGCTGAACCCGGGTATGATAATTTTCTGTCGTTTATAACAGCTGCAATTGATGCGCTCCTTGTTGCACAAAATGTTTGTGTTGCAGCCGAGGCTGAAGGTCTTGGTATTTGCTATATTGGAACAACAACTTACAATGCAGATAAAATTATCGAAGTATTGAATTTACCGAAAGGCGTTGTCCCCATAACTACAGTCACAATTGGTTGGCCCGATGAGATGCCTAAGCAGACAGAAAGACTTCCTTTGGAGGCAATAGTGCATGAAGACATCTATTCCGACTACTCAGAGGCCGATATTAAGCGTTTATACAAAGAAAAGGAAACGTTAGAGGTCAATACGCAATTCGTTAAAGAAAATGCAAAAGAAACGCTTGCACAAGTCTTTACCGATGTGCGATACAAAAAGGCTGATAACGAACATTTTTCAGAGGGGTTGTTGAAGGTGCTGAAAGACCAGGGGTTCATGTAGGGGGAGGCACTAAAGGCAATGGGAATCAATTGAAAGTAGTAGAAGGCAATTGTTTTCTATGGGTTGTTTTCCGCTTTATGTAATAGGCTTTTTATCGTGTTGTGGTCAGCAAGTTCAAAATTGTAACGGAGCATGCTCCATCCTAAACGTTTTGTGATAGAGCTAAAGTCACATTAATATTTTACCAGTGACCAATAACTTAATGACTAATGACTAATGACCAATGACCAGTGTCCAATAACTTAATGACTAATGACTAATGACTAATGACTTTGATACTAATGACTATTTCCTTTAACCACATCCCTGGCAGATCCCTGGGCAGTTGGTAAAATGAGCATGTCGTCGATATTAACGTGGTCGGGTCGGGTAGCCATAAATAAAACAGCCTCGGCTATGTCTTCGGCATATAGCGGCACAAGTCCTTCGTAAACGTTAGATGCTTTCTCGCTATCTCCGTGGAAACGGACAATCGAAAATTCGGTATCGACCATTCCCGGGCTTATTCTGCTTACTTTAATGTTATGAGGTAGAAAATCAAGTCGCATACCCTGGCTGATGGCTTCAACTGCTTGTTTCGTACCGCAATATACTCCCCCGTTTGGATATGTTTCACGTCCGGCGATGGATGAGATATTGATAATATGCCCGCTTTTGCGAGGTATCATAAGCCTGGATACTTCTCGTGTAATGTACAAAAGACCTTTAACATTGGTGTCAATCATTTTATCCCAGTCTTCAAAATCTCCATCGTTTAGTGGTTCAAATCCCGATGCAAGACCGGCATTATTCACTAAAAGCGATATGTTTTTCCATTCAACAGGTAAAGAGTTTATTGCTTCTCTTACTTCGTTTTTGTTTCTGATATCAAAATTCAGTGTAAAAACTTCCGATGGCCATGATTTTGCAATATCCTCTTCCACCTGTTCCAAAAGTATTTTCCTTCTGCCGGTAATAATTACATCAAAATTATTGGCAGCAAGAAGCTTAGCTGTAGCACGTCCTATCCCCGATGTGGCGCCTGTTATTAATGCAATTCTGTTCATATTTAATCGTTTTGTTTGTGTGTTTACAAATGTATTTGCTTTGTTTACTTTACGTTTTGCAAAGCTGAAACATAAAGATACCTCTTTTATTACAAATTTTCAGAAATCACAAAACTATTACTTAGCTTTAAAGCAATTGGGCAAATTTCATGGTTTTGATATGATTGGATAAATAATTATCTTTCAAAACAACATTAAACTATAATAACTTTTAAATACTTTTGTATTTCTAAAAGCAAAGCTATGACTGAAAAAACAGATAATACAGAATTTGATATTAATCAATTGCCTGAACCAGCCGACATTGGTGATATAATTATGAATCTGATGGTGAATCCAAATCTTTCACCTTTGAACTATTTCAATGATTTCACAGATGGTGGTTCGGATATTGATAATCTGAAAGAAGGAAGATACAACGAATCTAATTTCTTCGATGCCGGTAATGGAAAGCAGTTTATGTCGATGACAACGCATGCCATGCATCATCATCTCGAACGCGACCCGCAAAAAGCTGCAGAAATATTGGTTGCACGGGCTGCACGTAAAATGATTTGTTATGGTGCCAGGCCGTTGGCTTTAACAGCCATGCTGTACCATATTAACTATGCCGATCCTAACGGCAATAACATAGCACAAGGCATTAAGAAAGGTCTTGAGAATGCTTCTGCTGTTTTTGGTGTTCAGATTTCAGATCGTAAAATACGCTTCGA
Source organism: Prolixibacteraceae bacterium (assembly GCA_027858715.1). Classification (GTDB taxonomy): domain Bacteria; phylum Bacteroidota; class Bacteroidia; order Bacteroidales; family Prolixibacteraceae; genus Roseimarinus. The sequence continues at coordinate 40,652 of JAQICD010000274.1, read as the reverse complement.
TCATTTTGATGAACATGGCAACAATGCGCCTACATTAATTGTTACTTTGGTCGGAGTTTTAAACGATAATACTGAAAAGCAATTGGTATGCATGGATCCGGGATTTAAGAGTAAAGGTCATAACATTTTCATGTTGGGTCGGGTAACCAATGATATAAGTACATCAGATTACCTTGAATTTTATCATGGTATTTCAGATTCTCCATTACCTCAATTCGACTTGAAACTTGAAGCACAGATAGCCGGATCAATTAAAGAGTTAGTACAACTCTCACTGATTGATAGTGCTGCACCTGTTGCCAAGGGAGGCGTGTTTTTTACATTACTTCGAGCCGGCTGGTTAAAAGGTTTAGGATTTGATATAACAACAGCTGCAGAGACACGTGTTGATTCGTTTTTGTTTGGCGAAGCCATGGGTCGGGTTATAGTGAGTGTAAGTCCTGAAAATGAAGATGCTTTTATTGATTACATGTACGAATTGAAAACACCATATTTTACATTGGGGCATGTTACAAAAGGCGAGGTTAGGATTGACGATCAATCGTTTGGATATATTGACAAAATGAGTGGTTCAATTTAATAGAATACAAATTGGTACAACCGTATAACAGTAGCGACGATAAAAAGAACGAGGTGCGGGCAATGTTTAACAATATTGCCCGTAATTACGATTTGCTGAATCATTTGCTTTCATTAGGGATAGATGTGTTGTGGCGGAAGAGGATTATTAGAATTTTGCAAAGCTACAAGCCCGATAATGTATTGGATATTGCAACCGGAACAGCCGATCTGGCCATTATGGCTGCAAAAGTCGGAGTACGTTCGGTTGCCGGTATCGACCTGTCTGAAATGATGATTGAAGAAGGAAATAATAAGGTAAGTGCATGTTCGTTAACAAAGATAATTAAGCTTGAAGTTGGTGATGCAGAACAGTTACCCTACAAAGATGAAATGTTCGATGCAGCTACAGTTGCTTTTGGAGTACGTAATTTTGCAGATTTAAAAGCAGGGCTTCGTGATATTAACCGGGTTTTAAAATCTGGTGCGCCATTCATCATTCTAGAATTTTCAAAACCTGTTGTTTTCCCCGTTAAGCAGTTATATCACTTTTATTCGTTTTATATTTTACCATTGCTCGGACGAGTAATATCTAAAGATAAAAGAGCATACATGTACTTGCCCGAATCAATAAATGTATTTCCGGCAGGTGATGATTTTCTTGAGATAATGTCAGAGTGTGGATTTTCAGGTCTGAAGCAAATTCCTTTGTCGTTTCGTATAGCTACAATTTATGTTGGACATAAGTCGTAGGTGATTACAATATTTCATTAAACTTTTGGTTTTATAAAAATCATAAGTGTTAAGAAATTTTTTTTTGAAAGTAAAAATTGACGAATGAACAAAATAGCGGGATTACGATTTTACGTGCTTATAGTATTGTTAGCTTCAACATTTGCTGTAAAAGCCCAAATGTGGGGAGTGCCTAATCTTACTACCTTCGACGATCGAACCATTCATTTTGGGTTTACGCTGGGTGTTAATACACATGATCTGGGCTTTTTGCACTACGGCTCGTTGAACGACAATCCCGACTTTGATGCAGATTTACTACAAGAGATTTATCCAGAATTCATGAGCGAAGTTGACGAAGTTGGCCGGGTCATACGTGCCGATGTCGCAACCCTCATACCAGGTTTTACTGTTGGTATTGTTTCAAACCTGAGATTAAGCGAGAATCTCGATCTGAGGTTTCTGCCAGGATTATCGTTCGGTTCACGACAAATCGTTTTTAACATTCCTTTACACGATTTGAATGAGCCTTCTAATACAAACTCATATACATTACGATCAACCTATCTCGATTTTCCTTTGCTGGTTAAATACAAATCAAAACGGATAATAAATCAACGTCCGTATATGATTAGCGGATTGGCTATGCGTATTGATATTTCGAAGTCGGCTAAAGAAGATTTATTACGTACTAAACGAGTAACATTTTATGCCGAAGCAGGCATGGGATGGGATATGTATTTGCAGTTTTTCAGGCTCTCGGCAGAATTGAAATATAGTTTCGGCTTAAACAGCATGCTTGCCGATCCGCCACAACATCCGCAACCCAAGTATTATAGTCAGGCTTTTAAAAAACTTAATTCACATATTCTAACGCTCAGTTTTCATTTTGAATAAGCTGTTCAGATGGTTTCAATACTCAATTCATTTAACAAGCGTATAACGTGATTCATCAGATTAATATTTGTCTATCGCCAAAAGTGGCATCAAACGAAGAGGCTTGTAAAGAGGTGGTTGCGGGAAAACTTAAACTGCCAGTTGATGATATTTCGCATTTCAACATTGTACGAAGGTCGGTAGATGCTCGTGGACGTAATGTGCGTATTAATCTTGGGGTTGAAGTATATGTTGGTGAATTGCCCGATGCTATAGTCAGGCCTGAGTTGCATTATTTAAATGTAGCAAATAAGCCTGAAGTGATTATTGTTGGAGCCGGACCTGCCGGGCTATTTGCAGCCTTACGGTTGATTGAACTTGGTATAAAACCGGTTATTGTTGAACGTGGCAAGGATGTTTCGTCGCGAAAAGCCGATATTGCAGCTATTCACCGCAATAATGGGGTTAACCCGGATTCAAATTATGGCTTTGGAGAAGGTGGTGCCGGTACATTTTCTGATGGTAAGCTTTATACACGATCAAAAAAGAAAGGCGATATACGTAAAATTCTCAATGTTTTGCATTTTCATGGAGCACAGCCCGAAATATTAATTGATGCCCATCCTCATATTGGCAGCAATGTTTTACCCCGCGTAATTGTGAATATCCGCAAAACGATACTGGATTACGGGGGTGAAATGCATTTTAACCAGCGTGTAGTCGATTTTATTGTTAAAAATGGTGAAATGCTGGGTGTAAAGACACTTGATGGAACCATATTTAAGGGGCGTGCAGTAGTTCTGGCAACAGGGCATTCGGCACGCGATATTTATAAACTTTTACGTGACAGGGGGATTCATCTCGAAGCTAAGAATTTTGCCGTAGGAGTGAGGGTAGAGCACCCGCAGGCGTTAATCGACCAGATTCAATACCACCGGCCAAATCGTGGTAAATATCTACCAGCAGCAAGTTATAGCTTTGTAAGTCAGGTCGAAGGTCGTGGAGTTTATTCTTTTTGTATGTGTCCGGGTGGCGTAATTGTTCCGGCTTCGACAGCTCCAGGTGAGTTGGTGGTAAACGGCATGTCGCCTTCGCACAGGGGGGGGGTGTTTGCCAATTCGGGCATAGTAACCGAAATTCATACCGCCGATTTGAAACAATACCACCATCATCGAGAACTGGCTGGATTGAAATTTCAGGAAGATTTGGAGAGAAAGTGTTTTCAGATGGCCGGCGAATCTCAACTGGCACCAGCACAGCGCTTAAGCGATTTTGTAAGCGGTAAGAATTCGTCTTCGCTTATAAAATCGTCATATCGTCCGGGAATAATTTCATCGGATATGCATCGATGGTTGCCGGTTAATGTTGCAGGCCGATTGCGCGAAGGATTTAAAATGTTTGAAAAAAAAGCACGTGGATTTTTAACCAACGAAGCGATGGTAATGGGGGTAGAGTCAAGAACTTCATCATCGGTTAGAATTCCGAGAAATGAAGATACATTTGAACATGTAAAAATGCCGGGTTTATTTCCGTGTGGCGAAGGTGCAGGCTATGCCGGTGGTATCGTATCGTCGGCGGTTGATGGAGAACGATGTGCCGAAAAAGTAGCTACTGTATTGGGATTGAGCGACGTTTAAATTCAGAGCAAATTACAGCGGCAGCCATAGAAACGTTAAGCGATTCGACTCGTTTTTCGTTACTAAATGATGGTATTAAAAGCTTGTGACTCACGAGCTGCTCAACGGTTTTTGAAATACCTTTTCCTTCGTTCCCTAAAATGATAAGTGCTGAATGGTGATTTAGGTTGGCAGTATAAATGTTTTCGCCCTCGAGAAAAGCCCCGTAACGATTTATGGATTGCATTATCGGATGTGCTAAAAAACGATCCAGTTCAATATAGTGTATTTTTACATGAGCAATAGCTCCCATGGTAGCCTGTATGGCTTTAGGATTATAGCAGTCGGCTGTGTGATGTGAACAGATGATGTTTTTGATGCCAAACCACGAAGCCAGCCTTATAATTGTACCCAGGTTACCCGGATCCTGAATCTCGTCGAGAACAATTGATATTTCGTTACTGATTTCTTCGTAGTTGATTTCATTCTTTTTTTGGTGGCATACAGCCAGCATCTGCGGTGTCGATTTAAAGGCACTTACTTTTGCAAGCTCAGCTGTGGTTGCTTCTTCGAGGGGGCAATTTATATTTTCAAATTTTTGTAGTCGTTCGGTAGTGGCAAAAATAGAGTGAAAATTGTACTTTGCTTTAACTAACTCATGGATTGTTTTTTCACCCTCGGCCACGAAGAGCATATTCGAGTCGCGTTTTTTTTTTCTTTGTAAAGAGAGTATGAATTTGGTTTTGTTTTTGCTGAGCATAGATCGATAGATGAATAATTTATTTTCAAAATTAATGAATTTAAATAAGAATAGGTGGTCGGCACTTGAAAGGAATTGTTTTTTAATTTTGTTTTTATATTTTTAAGCAGATAAAAATAATCAGGAATGAGGATATCTTTAACTGTAATGCTGGTATTAATGGTATTGTTTTCCGGGTGTCGAATGACCCGTTACGTTCCAGATGATGAATATTTATTGAAAGATGTAACAGTAAAAGTTGATAATGATGATATAGAGGAGAAAGAACTGGAAAAGCATTTACGACAGAGAGAAAATCTGAAGATACTTGGTTTTATTCGTTTTCATTTGTGGCTATATAACATGTCATCCAAGAAACGTGAAAAAGGGATACTTAAAAATATTGGAGAGCCCCCGGTGATTTACGATATTGGACTTAAAAACAAGTCATCGCAGCAACTGTTAATGCATTTACATAATAAAGGCTATTATAGGGCATCGATAAACGACTCTGTTTCATTTAGCAATAAGACTGCTACGGTGAATTACGCTATAAAAACAGGCCAGTCCTATCGTGTACGCACTATTGATTATATAGTAAATGATAGAAATTTGTTACAAGAAATTAATGAGATCCGCCGAGAAGCAATAATTTCTAATGATGATATTTTAGATGTAGGATTGCTTGAGAATGAGCGAAAACGAATATCAGATGAATTTCGAAATAGGGGTTACTTTAAGTTTTCAGAGGATTTTATTCATTTTCAGATTGATACAACCAATTACGAATATCAGGCCGATATAGATTTAATAATTGAAGACCGTTCGATATTGGTGAATAGCAATTATAGCCAGCATAAAAAGTTCACAGTCGATAGCTATTCGTTTTATATGGGTGGAATAAGCACAAACATCGACGAAATAAACAATGTAGGTTATAAGGATACGATACAAGTAGGTGATTTTTTGTTTCACTATAACAAAACTGTTCCGATTAAAGAAAAAGTTCTTCTGAAAACTATAGAAATGTTTCCGGGTGATATTTACCAGAAAAGGCTTGAAGATAAAATGTATAATAATTTATATGCACTTCGGCAATTCAAGTATGTGAATATACAGTTTGATGAGGAGCATTTAGCAAACGACAGTTTGCATGGAAGACTTAATGCGCGTGTATATTTGCCTTTACAAACCCGTCAAAACTATTCATTCGACATTGAGGGTACAAATGCATCGGGTGATTTGGGGGTAGCGGGCAACCTAAATTATCAGCATCGCAACTTATTTCGAGGTGCCGAAATTTTCGATATTACATTAAGAGGAGCAACTGAGCGTCAGGTTACCGGGATAGATGATCAAAAATTTAACACTATTGAATATGGCGGGAGTATGCGGTTGCGGCTTCCTGGTTTTCTTTTTCCAATTAATGAACAAAAATTAAAATTACACTCCATTCCTTTTACGTCTATTTCGTTGGCGTACAATTACCAAAGACGACCTGATTATACACGTACGGTTGTTAATGCCCGGTTGGGATACCAATGGCGTTCATCAATTCAGAAAAGTCATAGTTTTAATCTTCTTGATTTGAATGCTGTACGTATTTTTAGTCTGAATGAGAGCTTCATTAATTCTATTGAAGATTTATATATTAAGAGTAGCTATACCGATCATATAATTTATGCCAGTAATTATAGTTTTGTATATAACACACAAAGCAGGGGTGGAAGTGCAAATTATAAGTATTTTAAAGTTGATATTGAAGCCGCAGGTAATTTTTTGTTTGGCTTGAGTAATGTATTAAACCGTTCGTTGGTTGCATCGTCGTCTATTGGAGAAAATGGTGAGCCGTTGATGTATTACGAATATTTCGGGACTCGTTTTTCCCAATATTTGAGAGGCGATTTTGAATGGCGATACGGATATCGATTCGACAAGTATAATAAATTTGCAGCACGTGCATTCGTTGGAGTAGCATATCCATACGGAAACTCTAACCTGATGCCTTTTGAGCGACAATATTTTACAGGCGGGGCTAATGGCATACGAGCCTGGCATGTAAGGTCGATAGGGCCAGGTACTTATTCGCCAACAGGGAATGCTTATCCAAATCAGACATCTGACATCAAGCTTGAAGCCAATATAGAATACCGTTTTCAGTTATTCTGGATGCTTGAAGGTGCGTTGTTTGTTGATGCAGGAAATATTTGGGCAATAAACCGTTTTGATAACCGCGAAGGTGCTGTTTTTGAATTCTATGATTTCTATAATGAGATCGCAGTGGGGTCGGGGGCAGGCTTGCGATTGGTATTGCCGTATTTTGTTCTTCGCGCCGACGTTGGAGTTAAGCTGCGGTCACCTTCGTTGCCTCTGGGGCAGCGTTGGATTCATACTTCAAAAGCATTTAGTTCCGATGATCTGAATTTTAACATTGCCATTGGATATCCTTTTTAAAAAAAGAAAAGCTGTAGCTTGAAACAAACAACAGCTTTTTATAATCGATATAAAACATCTTGTATGCTTAGGCTTTCTCAGCCGATCCCAATACCTTGATATTTTTGTGCATGTACAATTTTTTGAGTTCATCGCGGGCAGGGCCGAGGTATTTGCGAGGGTCAAATTCAGAAGGATTTTCTTTCATCACCTTACGAACAGCAGCGGTCATTGCCAAACGTCCGTCAGAGTCGATGTTGATCTTACAAACTGCTGATTTGGCTGCTTTACGAAGTTGATCTTCAGGAATACCAACAGCAGCAGCAAGGTCACCGCCATTTTCGTTAATCATTTGAATGTACTCAACTGGTACTGAAGATGAACCGTGAAGTACAATTGGGAAGCCTGGAATACGATTTTCGATTTCTTCGAGAATTTCGAACTTCAATGGTGGTGGAACCAATACGCCATCTTCATTTTTGGTACACTGCTCAGGAGTGAACTTGTGTGCTCCATGCGATGTTCCAATAGAGATAGCCAGTGAGTCAACGCCGGTACGCTTAACAAAATCCTCAACCTCTTCAGGTTTGGTATAGCTCGATTCTTCTGCTACTACGTCGTCTTCAACACCAGCCAAAACACCAAGTTCGCCTTCAACGGTTACGTCGAATTTGTGTGCGTATTCAACTACTTTTTTTGTTAATGCAACATTTTCTTCGTACGAGTGGTGTGAGCCGTCAATCATTACCGATGAGAAGCCGTTGTCGATACAATCTTTGCATAATTCGAAAGTATCGCCGTGGTCGAGATGTAATACAATTGGAATTTCGTATCCCAGTTCTTTTACATACTCAACAGCACCCTTGGCCATGTTGCGTAATAAAGTAGCGTTGGCGTATTTACGTGCACCTGATGAAACTTGAAGAATTACTGGTGATTTTGTTTCAACACAGGCTTGTAAAATTGCTTGAATTTGTTCGAGGTTATTGAAGTTGTACGCAGGTATAGCGTATCCACCGTCAACCGCTTTTTTGAACAACTCTTTGGAGTTAACCAAACCGAGGTCTTTATAACTAACAGTCATTTGATTTTGGTTTTATGTGTTAATAAATATTCTTGTATTTCTGATTTGCAAGATGTACAAAAGTATAAAATTGGAGGTTTTAATACAATGTTTTTTTTTGCATTGGTCTTTTGCAGCTGCAATTTAAATATAATTCCTTCTAATGCAGCACAATGATTATTGGTTATGCATCTGTTAAAGTAACCTTAACAAAAAGCAGATAGATGACAAAAAACTCTATTCCAGTAAACAATCCCATTTATGAGTTGTTTATAGGAGTCTAAATGTTAAATTAAAAATTATGAAACCCGTTTCAGAAGTAGTAAAGCCCGGAGTTGTAACTGGTAGCGATTTAAAATATCTTTATGAGTATGCAAAGGCTAATGAATTTGCATTGCCGGCAGTAAATGTAGTGGGCAGCGACTCGATTAATGCTGTAATGGAAGCAGCCAAAATTTCCAATGCTCCCGTAATTATCCAGTTGTCGAACGGCGGAGCTGCATTTATGGCAGGTAAAGGACTTAAGCTAGAAGGACAAAAGGCACAGGTGCTAGGTGCAGTGTCAGCCGCAAAACATGTACATCAGTTAGCCGAAGCTTATGGAGTTAGGGTTGTTTTGCATACCGACCATGCTGCAAAAAAATTATTACCATGGATTGACGGATTAATTGAAGCCAGTGAAGCATATTACAAAGAAACAGGTAAGCCCTTGTTTAGTTCACATATGCTCGATTTGTCGGAAGAATCGCTTGATGAAAATATCGAAATTTCGGTGAAATATTTTAAGCGGATGAACAAAATTGATCAGTTTCTTGAAATTGAACTGGGGATAACCGGTGGAGAGGAAGACGGAGTAGATAATGCAGGGGTTGATAATGCATTGCTTTATACACAACCTGAAGAGGTTAACCGTTTCTACGAAGCTTTAAAAGAGGTTTCGCCAAATTTCACTATTGCAGCTGCATTCGGTAACGTACATGGTGTATATAAACCCGGAAATGTAAAATTGGAACCAAAAATTTTGAAAAACTCGCAGGAATTCATACAAGAAAAGCACGGGCTAAAAGATGCAAAATCGGTTTCGTTTGTATTTCATGGCGGTAGTGGTTCTTCTACCGAAGAAATACGTGAAGCAATTGGTTATGGAGTTGTAAAAATGAATATCGACACCGATACTCAGTGGTCTACATGGGATGGTATTCGCGCATTCGAATTAGAAAACCGGGCTTACCTCCAGTCTCAAATTGGAAACCCTGAAGGTGATGATAAGCCAAATAAGAAATATTACGACCCCAGGGTTTGGTTGCGTAAGGGACAAGAATCGATGATTGAAAGATTAAAATTAGCTTTTAATGATTTGAACAGCATTGATAGTATTTAATCATTGAAGCAAACAAATATTTTTAAAGCCGGGTTCTCTTCCCGGCTTTTTTTCATCCCGATTTAACGTTTAATAAAACTTGCAATTTTTTTTGTAAAAATGACATGCACAACACGAATGATTATTATTTTTGGCTGAAAAAAATCTAACACTGTTGTATATGCCTGAAAACGTGAAGCGTGGTTCTTTTGGAAGTAAGTTTGGTGTAATTGCAGCTACCGCAGGTTCTGCTGTGGGACTGGGTAATATATGGCGTTTTCCTTACATCGCCGGCGAAAATGGTGGAGGAGCTTTCTTGCTTTTGTATCTTGGCTTTATTATTCTCATAGGGTTGCCGGTTATGCTCTCAGAGCTGACAATTGGACGAAGTACGCAGCGAAACCCTTTTGGTGCTTTCAGGTTACTTCGGCCAGGGCAAAAATGGTTTTGGATTGGTGTTATGGGTATTGCTGCAGCCTTCATGATTAATGCATTTTATAGTGTTGTTGCCGGCTGGACTCTCGAATATCTTTTTAAAGCTATAACAAATCAGTTTACAGGCGAATCGCCGGAAAGCATCATATCACAGTTTAACGATTTTCAAAACAGCAACTGGCGACCTTTGTTCTGGACCGTTTTGTTTTTATGTATTTCGGGCAGTGTTGTATGGGCTGGTATTGAAAAGGGAATTGAGAAATACACCAAAATACTCATGCCAGTATTGATTGTGTTAATTGTAATATTAGATATCAGGGCCATAACTTTACCAGGTGCTGCCGAGGGATTGCGGTTTTTATTTGAACCGGATTTCTCGAAGATAAAAGCATCAACCGTTCTTGAGGCATTGGGACAGGCCTTTTTCTCGTTAAGCATAGGAATGGGTACGCTCATTACCTATGGGTCATATATTAAAAAGAATGAGAACCTAGGAATGTCAACTGCAGCAGTTGCTATCATCGATACGTTAATTGCAATTATGGCTGGAGTCGCCATATTTCCGGCAGTATTCGCATTTGGTATCAGCCCGGCTTCAGGCCCGGATCTCGTGTTTCTTACCTTGCCAAATATTTTTGCGCAGATGAAAGGCGGATATATTTTTGCATTATTTTTCTTCACTTTGCTTACTGTTGCAGCACTTACATCAACCATTTCGATACTCGAAGTAGTGGTAGCATACTTTACCGAAGAGCTTCATATAACTCGCGGAAGAGCCACCCTGCTCGCTTCATTGGGAATTGGTTTTCTTGGAATATTGTCTAGTTTGTCTTTATACCATATACCTGAACTTTCTATTGTTGGCCGAAATTTATTCGGGATACTTGAATTTATCTCTTCCAATGTGCTTTTACCGCTTGGTGGATTGCTAATTGTAATTTTTGTTGCTTGGCTATTCGGCAAAACAAAACTAAAAGGCGAACTGTCTTCCAATGGTTTGTTTAAGGCATCTTATTTCCCCATATTTTTATTTATTGTCAGGTATGTTGCTCCATTGGCTATTGCTTTGGTTCTGATGAATAGTGTTGGACTTATAAAATTCTAAAATTCGGTTTATCTCCCGAAATGTATTGTTTGTTAAGAACTTTTCATTTTTTTGGTAATATCAACGTATGCAATACAATATAATCTGAAATTAGTGGTAAAAAGCTGCTCAGATGAAGATGAAGCAATACCTTGATGAGATTCTGTACATGACTAAGGCACAACGTAATGGTTCTGTCGTGCTTATTATTATTTTGTTTCTGGCGCTAATCTTTCGCATCCTGGTTCCTGTTCTGTTTCAGGACAGAACTGACTATTCAGAGATAATTGCCCGGAATATGCGGGAAATCGATAGTATTTATGGGAATAATTTCAGTAATGCCGACAAACAAAATCTCACAGATCCCTATTTAGCTGAAAAAGAATTATTTGCATTTGATCCTAACACCGTTTCCAATACGGATCTTATAAAGCTTGGCTTAAGCAAAAAAACGACTGAGATATTTATGAATTACCGTAATAGTGGAGCTTTTTTTTATAAACCTGAAGACATGCTGAAGGTCTATGGAATTGACACTACCATTTATCGGCAGCTGAAACCATATATTCAAATTAAGGTAGAAAATAATGTTAAATTAAAAGACAGAAATAGGAATCTACAAAAAGTTGCTAAATACGACCATCTGAAAGAAAATAATGAATCTGTTTCAGTAGAGAAAAAGACAACAATTGGCAGAGAAAAGAGAGTGTCGCCTATTGAATTAAACTATGCTGATTCAGCTCTTTTAACGACCTTACCCGGTATAGGTCCCGTTTTTGCTTCGCGCATATGTAAATTTCGTGAATATTTGGGTGGATTTTATTCTGTTGACCAATTACTTCAGGTATATAACCTTCCTGAAGAAACATTTCAGGCAGTAAAACCCTTGTTGACAGTTGATATATTGCAGATACAAGCCATCAACATAAATTTTTGTACCGTCGATGAGTTGAAAAAACATCCTTATTGCAAATACAAACAGGCAAGAGCGATTATCGATTATCGTGCCAAAAACGGAAGTCTGAAAGCGTTGGAACAACTGTTACAAGATATGGTGATTGACAGTGTCAGTTATAAAAAAATATCGCCTTATTTAACTACAGATGTTGAATTGTTGGCACATTGAAATAAAGAGAAGATCAAAAAAGAAGAAATAAATTTGAAAATATTCAAATCATTACTAAATTTGCGCTCCGTTTTAAGAATTTAAAATAACAAATTAACAATATTCAATATGATTGTAGTACCTGTAAAAGAAGGCGAAAACATTGAAAGAGCGCTCAAAAGATTTAAGCGTAAATTTGAAAAAACTGGTGTAATCAAAGAATTACGTAGCCGTCAGGCTTTCATCAAACCATCTGTTTCTCGCCGTGCCGAAATTATGAAGGCCATATATATTGAGCAATTACAAAACAAAGAAGAGTAGAAATTTGGGTTTAGGCAGAACATAATTCCAGATAGTTCTGTTTAAGAATAAACCCAATTTTAGAAATGCTTCTGCTTGACGATTATATTAAATATCTGCAATACGAAAAACGCTGTTCAAAGCATACGTATGTAGCATATAGAAATGACCTCGATCAATTTGTTCAGTTTATGAATGATTCGGTCGGGGATTTTGATATTAAAAATGTATCGTCAAAGGATATCAGGCGTTGGGTTATGTCGATGATGGATCACGGTATTAGTGCCAGATCAGTTGGACGTAAAATTTCAACACTCAAGTCGTTCTACAAATATCTGATGCGTGAAGATGTAATTGATCATAACCCTGCTCAGCTCGTAAATTCACCGAAAGTAGCAAAGAAGCTTCCTACTTACGTTCGTGAAGAAAATCTGAATCAATTGCTCGATTTAGGTTTGTTCCCTTCTGATTTTACCGGGAGTCGTGATAAACTTATGATTTCGCTACTTTATGGTGCAGGAGTCAGGTTGGCCGAATTGAAAAATTTAACAATGTTAAGTGTTGACATCAATAATTTTACAGTAAGGGTGATGGGGAAGCGTCAGAAAGAGCGGATAGTACCGTTTCCTAAAGAAGTAAAAGTTTTTTTTAACGATTATTTGGAAAAGAGGGTAGAGATTGATGGAAATAGTAATTATCTTTTCTTAACTTCCAAGGGAGAACAAGTTTACGATAAGCTAATCTATCGGGTCGTTAAAATGCATTTATCTATGGTAACTACTGTTAGGAAAAAAAGTCCACACGTATTGCGTCACAGTTTTGCAACGCATTTGTTGAACAATGGTGCCGATTTAAATGCAGTGAAAGAACTTCTGGGACATGCTAATTTGTCCGCTACTCAGATTTATACACATACAACATTCGAACAATTGAAAAAAGTTTATAATCAGGCTCATCCAAGGAGCTAAAAAGGAGGAATGAACATGAACCTTAAAATCAATGATGTGCATTTTACAGCTGATCAAAAGCTGGTTGAATTCTTGAATAAAAAAGTAAATAAGCTTGATACTTTCTTTGATGGTATTATCAGTGCTGAAGTTATACTAAAAGTAGTTAAGCCTGAAACATCAAACAACAAAGAAGTTGAAATAAAATTATCAATTCCGGCCAAGGATTACCTTTTCACAAAGAAACATGCAGATACTTTTGAAGAGGCAACAACACTGGCAGTTGACGCTATGAAAAAGCAGTTGACCAAATTCAAAGAAAAGCGTAAAGAGAAATAATAAATAAAAAACGACTATTTTTTGTGTATTATTTAAAAAGATTTATACATTTGCACACCCTTTTCAGGAACAAAGTTAACTGTTAAGGGTTTGTTTTTTGAGCCTGTTATTACAATGATTTCCAGGACGATTTTGAATCCACAAAATCGTCCGATTTCTGTAGATTGGGTAGATTACGTTCAAATAAATATTAAAGGGAAGATACCGAAGCGGTCAAACGGGGTCCCGATGTACATCGGGATAAATCTGTTGGCACAGCCTTCGTAAGTTCTAAAACATATTTAAAAGGGAAGATACCGAAGCGGTCAAACGGAGTCCCGATGTACATCGGGATAAATCTGTTGGCTCAGCCTTCGTGAGTTCTAAAACATATTATAAAGGGAAGATACCGAAGCGGTCAAACGGGGCAGACTGTAAATCTGTTGGCTCAGCCTTCGTAGGTTCGAATCCTGCTCTTCCCACGAGGGATTAATACGAAGGCTTAGCCTTCGTAGGTTTCTCCGATAGTAGTCGGGGCTGCTCTTCCCACTCCTTGCCGATGTAGCTCAGGGGTAGAGCGCTTCCTTGGTAAGGAAGAGGTCACGAGTTCAATTCTCGTCATCGGCTCATTGTTATATATTATAGAGTGAAAAATAAAAATCAGATAATAAAAATAGTTAACGTTATCTAATATCTTAAGTTATGGCTAAAGAAAAATTTAATAGGGATAAAGACCATGTCAACATTGGTACTATTGGCCACGTTGACCATGGTAAAACCACCCTTACCGCTGCTATTACAACGGTATTAGCAAAAAAAGGTTTATCAGAAGTTAAAGCGTTTGATTCAATTGATAATGCTCCTGAAGAAAAAGAACGGGGTATTACAATTAACACTGCACACGTTGAGTATCAAACAGAGACGCGTCACTATGCACACGTTGACTGTCCTGGACACGCCGACTATGTAAAGAACATGGTAACTGGTGCTGCTCAGATGGATGGTGCAATTTTGGTTTGTGCTGCTACCGACGGTCCCATGCCTCAAACACGTGAGCACATTCTGTTAGCCCGTCAGGTAAACGTACCTAAGATTGTTGTTTTCATGAACAAAGTCGATATGGTTGACGATCCTGAATTGCTTGAACTCGTTGAAATGGAATTGCGTGAATTGCTCGATTTCTACAAATTCGAAGGTGATTCTGCTCCTGTAATTCAAGGTTCTGCACTTGGTGCATTGAACGGCGAAGAACAATGGGAGGAAAAAGTAATGGAATTGATGGATGCCTGCGACAGCTGGATACCACTGCCGCCACGTGATGTTGATAAGCCATTCCTGATGCCTGTTGAGGACGTATTCTCAATTACAGGACGTGGAACTGTTGCTACTGGACGTATCGAAACTGGTGTTGTTCACACTGGCGATAATTTACAGCTTATTGGTTTAGGTGCTGAAGGTCGTAAAACTGTTTGTACTGGTGTTGAAATGTTCCGTAAAATTCTTGATGATGGACAAGCTGGTGACAACGTAGGTTTGTTGCTTCGTGGTGTTGACAAAAAAGAGATAAAACGTGGTCAAATTTTGTGTAAGCCAGGTACAATTACTCCTCACACTAAGATTAAAGCTGAGGTTTATGTATTAAAAAAAGAAGAAGGTGGACGTCATACTCCATTCCACAACAAATATCGTCCTCAGTTCTATATTCGTACCCTTGATGTAACAGGTGAAATTACCCTGCCCGAAGGACGCGAAATGGTAATGCCTGGTGATAATGTAACTATCACAGTAGAATTGATTTACCCTGTAGCTGTTAACGTAGGTCTTCAGTTCGCAATCCGCGAAGGTGGACGTACAGTTGGAGCCGGTCAGGTAACTGAAATTATAGAATAATAAGATATTCTAAATATTTATCACAGTCTCATCCCTTGCGGGGTGAGACTGTATTTGCGGATGATCTCATAGTGGGAGAACCAGTAAGTTCGACTCTTACCATCCGCACAAATTATTAAGTTGCCATTTAAATAAAACGAAGACAATGAAAGTTGGCACATACGTAAAAGAATCTTACAATGAGTTGGTTCATAAAGTAACATGGCCAACATGGAGAGAGTTACAAAGTAGCGCAGTAGTAGTAATGGTTGCTTCCATAATAATCGCACTGGCAATTTTCGTAATGGATTCAATTTTTGAAAATGTTATGGAATTTGTGTACAGTCTATTTTATTAATAACCGGAGGTCAAAATGAGCGATATCCAAAGAAAATGGTATGTCCTACGCACGATAGGGGGAAAAGAAAAGAAAGCGAAGGAATATATCGAAGGCGAAATTGCATCAGCTGGTCTCCAGGACTATGTTTCACAGGTATTGATACCTACAGAAAAAGTCTATCAAATTCGCAACGGTAAAAAAGTCAGTAAGGAACGTAACTTTTTCCCCGGTTACTTGCTGGTAGAAGCTGCGTTAGTTGGTGAAGTTCCCCACATTCTCAGAAATGTTACGAATGTGATCGGTTTCTTGAGTGATGTAAAGGGCGGAGATCCTGCTCCGATGCGTCAGAGTGAAGTAAACCGCATATTAGGGAAAGTGGATGAATTAACCGAAAACGAAGAAGAAATTACCGTACCCTACGTTGTAGGAGAAACAATTAAAGTGATCGATGGGCCATTTAACGGATTCAACGGAGTTATCGAAGAAGTTAACGACGAAAAGAAGAAGTTGAAAGTAATGGTTAAGATTTTCGGTCGCAAAACACCTTTGGAGCTTGGATTTATGCAAGTCGAGAAGGAGTAAAAAACAAATCAATATTTTGTTATGGCTAAAGAAGTTGCTGGAATTATCAAACTCCAAATTAAGGGTGGCGCGGCAAACCCGTCACCACCGGTTGGGCCAGCATTGGGTGCCAAAGGGGTTAACATCATGCAGTTCTGTAAGCAGTTCAATGGAAGAACTCAAGAGCAAGCAGGTAAAGTTTTACCTGTAATCATTACAGTATTTGCTGATAAATCGTTTGATTTTATAATTAAACAACCCCCTGTGGCTGTACAAGTTCTTGAAGCAGCAAAAGTGAAAAGTGGTTCTGCTGAACGTCATGTTAAAAAAGTAGCTTCCTTAACATGGGATCAGGTACGGACAATTGCCGAAGGTAAAATGTCCGATTTGAACTGCTTCACTGTTGAATCTGCAATGAGAATGGTTGCTGGTACTGCCCGAAGTATGGGGATTACTATTAAAGGTGATTCTCCATTTAATTGAACATTTAACAATTGTTAATAATGGCTAGAATTACTAAAAATAAGAAACTTGCTTTAGAAAAGCTTGAAAAGGGAAAAGCTTACACCCTCGAAGAGGCCTCTAAACTCGTGAAAGATATTACTTCCACGAAATTTGATGCTTCGGTCGATATCGACATTCGGTTAGGTGTTGATCCTCGTAAAGCAAACCAAATGGTTCGTGGGGTTGTTACCTTACCCAATGGTACTGGCAAAGAAGTTAAGGTTCTGGCTTTGGTAACTCCTGATAAAGAACAGGAAGCTAAAGATGCAGGTGCTGATTTTGTTGGTCTGGACGAATACCTCGAGAAAATTAAAGGTGGATGGACCGATGTTGATGTTATCATCACCATGCCCCCTGTAATGGGTAAATTAGGCCCGTTAGGACGTATTCTCGGACCTCGTGGACTGATGCCGAACCCAAAAAGCGGTACAGTTACCATGGATGTTGGTAATGCTGTTAAGGAAATAAAGCAAGGAAAAATTGATTTCAAAGTTGATAAATACGGAATAGTCCACACATCAATCGGTAAAGTAGCATTTACTTCCGAAAAGATTATGGAAAATGCACGTGAATTTATCAATACGATATTAAAATTGAAGCCTACGGCTGCAAAGGGTACTTACATGAAAAGTATTTCATTATCAAGTACAATGAGTCCTAGTATTCATATTGATCCAAAATCTGTACAGGAGTAAAAACTGAATTATGAAGAGATCTGAAAAACAAGCTATCATCGATAACCTGACACAGGAAATCAATTCATACAATCATTTTTACCTTACAGATATAGCTGAATTGGATGCAGAAAAAACAACTTCACTCAGAAGAATCTGTTTCCAAAAAGAAGTAAAATTGATTGTAGCAAAGAATACGCTCTTAAAAAGAGCTATTGAAGGTTCTGAAAAGAATACTGAAGAGCTCTATGACGCACTGAAGGGTAACACTGCTTTGATGTTCTGTAATACAGGAAATGTTCCTGCAAAACTCATAAAAGAGTTTCGTAAAAAGAACGCAAAACTAGAGAAACCGGTTCTTAAGGCGGCTTATGTTGAAGAGTCTGTTTATATGGGCGAAAACAACCTGGAAATGCTTTCCAGTATCAAGTCGAAAGAAGAACTCATCGGAGATGTTGTTGCACTCCTTCAATCACCGGCAAAAAATGTTATTTCCGCACTGCAAAGCAGCGGTCAAACAATTACCGGTATATTAAAAACATTATCAGAGAAAGAGTAATAAATTATTTATAACATTTTAATCGTAGTTAAAATGGCGGATTTAAAGAAACTTGCAGAAGAATTAGTTAACCTTACTGTAAAAGAAGTAAACGAACTAGCTGAGATATTAAAAGAAGAATATGGTATCGAACCTGCGGCTGCAGCAGTAGCTGTAGCCGATCCGGCTGCCGGTGGCGATGACGCTGCTGAAGAAGTTCAAACTGAGTTTGATGTTATCCTCAAAGCAGCTGGTGCATCTAAGTTGGCTGTAGTGAAGCTGGTTAAAGAGTTAACAGGCCTTGGCCTTAAAGAAGCTAAAGAAGTAGTTGATAGTGCTCCCAAAGCAGTCAAAGAAAAAGTTTCGAAAGAAGAAGCTGAAGCTCTTAAGCAACAATTAACTGAAGCTGGAGCGGAAGTTGAACTTAAATAAGGTCTTTTAACCCATATCAAAGGGTTACAATGGTTTAATCCCGACGTACGTCGGGATTAAGCCTTTTTGTGTTTTTATATTTTAAGTTCAATAAATAAATCATATAAATGTCTTTGAATACTGTAAATCAAAGGATTAGTTTTTCAACAACGAAAAACGTCTTCGACTATCCCGACTTTCTTGACATTCAAATCAAGTCATTCATTGATTTTTTTCAACTGGGGTCAACTCCTGAAATAAGGAAAGACGAAAAGCTGTACGAAGTATTTACCGAGAACTTTCCTATTACTGATACTCGGAACAACTTTGTACTTGAATTTATCGATTATTATATCGATCCCCCACGTTATTCAATTGATGAATGTATCGAAAGAGGGTTAACTTTCAGTGTACCGCTGAAAGCAAAAATGAAACTATATTGTACCGACCCTGAGCACGAAGATTTTGATACTGTTGTTCAGGATGTTTATTTGGGTACAATACCCTACATGACCGAAAGAGGTACATTTGTAATAAATGGAGCTGAAAGGGTTATCGTTTCGCAGTTGCACCGTTCACCCGGTGTTTTCTTCGGACAAAGCGTACACGCAAACGGCACAAAATTATATTCAGCCCGAATCATCCCATTCAGGGGATCATGGATCGAATTTGCTACAGACATTAATAGTGTAATGTATGCTTATATCGACCGTAAGAAAAAATTACCCGTAACAACATTGCTACGAGCAATTGGTTACGAAGGCGACAAAGATATTCTTGAAATATTCGGTCTTGCCGATGAAATTAAGGTATCGAAAACTGCGCTGAAAAAATTAACAGGACGTAAACTGGCTGCCCGTGTGTTGAAATCATGGGTTGAAGATTTTGTTGACGAAGATACCGGAGAAGTAGTATCAATTGAGCGTAACGAAGTGATCATCGATCGTGAAACTGTTTTAGAGAGCGAACACATCGAAATGATTGTTGATTCAGGTGCAAAAACAATTTTATTGCATAAAGAAGATACGAACTTACAAGATTACGCAATCATTTATAATACACTTCAGAAAGATCCTTGTAACTCAGAAAAAGAAGCGGTTTTACATATTTATCGTCAGTTGCGTAATAGCGAACCGCCAGATGAATCTACAGCAAGAGAAGTAATCGAAAATCTTTTCTTCTCCGAAAAGAGATATGATCTTGGAAATGTAGGGCGTTATCGTATCAACAAAAAATTGAACCTTGATGTTGATGTTGACAACCGTGTTCTTACTAATGAAGATATTATTGCGATAATTAAGCATTTGATTCAACTGGTTAATTCAAAGACAGATGTTGATGATATTGATCACCTTTCGAACAGACGGGTTCGTACGGTAGGCGAACAAATGTTTAACCAGTTCGGTATTGGACTGGCACGTATGGCTCGTACTATTCGCGAAAGAATGAATGTAAGAGACAATGAGGTATTTACTCCAATCGATTTGATTAATTCGAAAACTATTTCATCGGTAATCAATTCATTCTTTGGAACCAATGCCTTATCGCAGTTTATGGATCAAACTAACCCCTTGGCTGAAATGACCCATAAACGACGTATGTCGGCTCTTGGACCAGGTGGTCTCTCTCGCGAACGCGCCGGATTCGAGGTTCGTGACGTTCACTTTACACACTATGGACGTTTGTGTCCTATTGAAACACCTGAAGGCCCGAATATTGGTCTTATTTCTTCATTATGTGTATTTGCTAAAGTTACTGATCTGGGATTTATTTCAACACCCTATCGTAAAGTAAAAGAAGGTGTGGTAGATTTATCTGATGAAGGTGTTGTTTATCTTACAGCAGAAGAGGAAGAAGAGCAGGTGATTGCACAGGCAAACGCACCTATTGACGAGAAAGGTCGATTTATAAATAACAAGGTAAAAGCAAGACTTGAAGGCGATTATCCTGTTGTAGAGCCTAATGATATACATTTAATGGATGTTGGTCCAAACCAAATAGCATCGATCGCTGCATCTTTAATTACTTTCCTCGAACACGATGATGCAAACCGTGCTTTGATGGGTTCTAACATGATGCGTCAGGCTGTTCCGGTTGTAAGACCCGAAGCGCCTATCGTGGGAACAGGTTTGGAAAAACGTGTAGTTACCGACTCCCGTGTGCATATTCGTGCTGAAGGTGCAGGTGTTGTTGAATTTGTAGATGCAAATGAAATTGTTGTACGATATGACCTTACAGACAATCAAAAGTACGTAAGCTTTGAATCAGAGCTAAAATCATACAGGCTTCCCAAATATCAGAAAACCAATCAAGGTACAAGCATAACATTGTGCCCGATTGTGCGAAAAGGACAGAAGGTTGAAGAAAAACAAATTCTTACTGAGGGATATGCAACACAAGGTGGTGATTTAGCATTGGGACGAAACCTTAAGGTGGCATTTATGCCATGGCAGGGTTATAACTACGAGGATGCAATTGTGATTTCGGAACGTATCGTACGCGAAGATGTTTTTACATCAGTTCATATCGATGAACATTCGCTTGAGGTTCGTGAAACCAAACGAGGAATGGAGGAATTTACTTCAGATATTCCGAATGTTAGCGAAGAAGCTACTCGTAACCTTGACGAAAACGGGTTGATACGTATTGGGGCAAATGTTAAGCCCGGCGATATTCTTATTGGTAAAATTACACCGAAAGGTGAATCAGATCCTTCGCCGGAGGAAAAATTGCTGAGAGCTATTTTTGGTGATAAAGCAGGCGATGTAAAAGATGCCTCACTTAAGGCAAGCCCATCGTTAAATGGTGTGGTAATTGATAAAAAACTTTTCTCGCGTGTCGTTAAAGACAAAAAGGGGCGGAATACTTCGAAACCTTTGCTTGAACAGATAGATGAGAAATTCGATCGTGAGATATCAGCTTTAAATGTTGACTTACAGGAGCGTGTATTCCAACTTGTAAATGGAAAAACATCTCAAGGTGTTCGCGATTATTATGGTGCTGAATTGATTAGCAAAAGTGTGAAATTCACCTTAAAACAACTCCAGGAAATCGATTATATCAGTGTAGATCCGAATAAGTGGACTACCGATAATGAGAAGAATATAATGATTCGGGATCTTGTTAATAATTACGTATTAAAATATAAAGAATACGAGGCAGTTGCCCGTCGCGAACGATATAATGTTACTATTGGTGATGAACTCCCAACCGGTATTATTCAGCTTGCCAAAATATACATCGCCAAAAAGCGTAAAATCCAGATTGGTGATAAAATGGCCGGACGTCACGGTAATAAAGGTATTGTTTCGCGTATTGTACGCGACGAAGATATGCCTTTCCTCAACGACGGAACCCCGGTTGATATTGTATTGAACCCGCTTGGTGTACCTTCCCGTATGAACCTTGGACAGATTTACGAAACTGTTCTTGCATGGGCTGGTAAAGAGCTTGGGTTGATGTTTTCCACTCCGATTTTTGATGGGGCAACACTCGACCAAATTAATGAATATACCGACAAGGCAGGTTTACCACGCTATGGTAAAACAAACTTGTATGACGGTGAAACAGGCGAACCTTTTGATCAGCCTGCAACAGTTGGAATTATTTATATGTTGAAACTGGGGCACATGATCGAAGACAAGATGCATGCCCGCTCAATTGGTCCGTATTCATTGATTACTCAACAACCATTAGGTGGTAAGGCACAGTTTGGTGGCCAGCGTTTTGGTGAAATGGAGGTTTGGGCTCTCGAAGCATTTGGAGCTTCTCATATACTGCAGGAAATCCTGACAGTAAAATCTGACGATGTAATTGGTCGTGCTAAGGCTTACGAGTCTATTGTAAAAGGCGACCCAATGCCTCAACCCGGAATACCAGAATCGCTCAACGTGTTGTTACACGAATTACGAGGATTGGGATTAAGTGTAAATATGGATTAATTCCTATTTTGCAGGATATTCCGGATTTATAGTTTTTTTATTTGTAAACGATAATACTATAATAAATGGCTTTTAGAAGAGACAATAAAGTAAAGAGTAGCTTTAGCAAAATCTCTATCAGCTTAGCATCACCCGAAGAGATACTTGAACGTTCTCATGGTGAGGTACTAAAGCCTGAAACGATAAACTACAGAACCTACAAGCCCGAACGCGATGGTTTGTTCTGTGAAAGAATTTTTGGTCCTGTAAAGGATTACGAATGTCATTGTGGTAAATATAAGCGCATTCGATACCGGGGCATTGTATGTGACCGTTGTGGTGTTGAAGTTACCGAAAAGAAAGTACGTCGCGAACGCATGGGACATATTTCACTTGTTGTTCCCGTAGCGCATATCTGGTATTTTAAATCATTACCTAACAAAATTGGGTATTTACTCGGATTGCCAACTAAGAAGTTAGATACAATTATTTATTACGAACGTTACGTGGTAATTAATTCTGGAGTAAAAGCCTTGGATGGTGTAAAGTATCTTGACTTCCTTACTGAAGAAGAATATCTGGATATTCTGGATACGCTTCCAAAAGACAATCAGGTAAAAGAAGACAGCGATCCGGATAAGTTTATCGCGGGTATGGGGGCTGATGCATTGCAAATGCTTCTTGAGCGTATCGAACTTGACGATTTGTCTTTTAATCTTCGTCATAAAGCAAATACCGAAACATCGCAGCAACGTAAAAATGAAGCTCTCAAAAGACTTCAGGTTGTTGAAGCTTTCAGGGCAAGTGTTAAACTCAACCGTCCCGAGTGGATGATTGTGAAAGTTGTTCCGGTAATACCTCCCGATCTGAGACCTTTAGTGCCATTGGATGGTGGTAGGTTTGCCACATCCGATCTGAACGATTTATATCGTAGGGTTATAATCAGAAACAATCGACTTAAACGTTTGATCGAAATCAAAGCACCTGATGTTATTTTGCGTAACGAGAAAAGGATGCTTCAGGAATCGGTAGATTCGTTATTCGATAATTCAAGAAAGTCGAATGCAGTTAAAACCGAGAACAACAGGGCGTTGAAATCGCTTTCTGATAGTTTGAAGGGAAAGCAAGGACGTTTCCGTCAGAATCTGCTCGGTAAACGTGTCGATTATTCAGCCCGTTCGGTTATTGTGGTCGGACCAAGCCTGAAATTACATGAATGCGGTATCCCAAAGGATATGGCTGCTGAGCTGTACAAACCTTTTGTTATTCGGAAATTAATTGAAAGAGGTATTGTTAAAACAGTAAAATCGGCCAAGAAAATTGTTGACCGTAAAGACCCTGTTGTTTGGGACATTCTTGAGAATGTTATGAAAGGACACCCTGTTATGCTGAACCGTGCTCCTACTTTGCACCGTTTATCTATTCAGTCTTTTCAGCCTAAACTAATTGAAGGAAAAGCAATTCAACTTCACCCTCTGGCATGTACAGGTTTTAATGCCGACTTCGATGGTGACCAGATGGCAGTACACCTACCATTGGGTAATGCTGCAATACTGGAGGCTCAGTTGTTGATGCTTTCATCTCACAACCTGTTGAATCCCTCAAATGGTGCTCCTATTACTGTACCATCACAGGACATGGTTCTTGGGTTGTATTATATGACTAAGCATCGGGAAGGAGCCCAAGGCGAAGGATTACGTTTTTATTCAGCTGAAGAAGCTATTATTGCTTACAACGAACGAAAAGTTGATTTGCACTCCATTGTGAAGTGTAAAGTAAATGATTTGGATGAAAACGGAAACCCCATATTCCACATAATAGAGACCACTATTGGTCGAATTATTTTTAACCAGAATGTTCCTGTTGAAGCTGGATACATCAATCAGCTCCTTACTAAAAAAGCATTGCGAGACATCATTGCTTTTGTGTTGAAAAGAACCAATAATTCAATAACTGCAAACTTCCTCGATAATATCAAGGATTTGGGTTATAAAATGGCTTATCGTGGAGGTTTGTCGTTTAATTTAGGCGATGTAATAATTCCTGAAGATAAGTCAGAAATGGTTGCTGAAGGATATGCGGAGGTTGATGAGGTGATGATGAACTATAACATGGGTTTCATTACAAATAATGAGCGTTACAACCAGGTAATTGACACATGGACACACGTAAATGCCAAACTTACCCAGGTGGTAATGAATACCCTAAGTAGCGATAAGCAAGGGTTTAATCCTGTTTATATGATGCTTGACTCGGGAGCTCGTGGTTCGAAAGAACAGATACGACAGCTTTGTGGTATGCGTGGTCTTATGGCCAAACCACAAAAATCTGGTTCAACATCGGCTCAAATTATTGAGAACCCTATCCTTTCGAACTTTAAAGAAGGACTGTCGGTACTTGAATACTTTATTTCGACGCACGGTGCTCGTAAAGGTTTGGCAGATACCGCGCTGAAAACAGCCGATGCAGGATATCTTACCCGTCGTTTGGTTGATGTAGCCCAGGATGTTATTATTCAGGAACATGATTGTGGAACATTGCGTGGTCTTGTTGCCACAGCTATTAAAAAGAATGAAGAAGTTGTTGCAACCCTCAAAGAACGTATTTTGGGACGAACAACTGTACATGATATTTACCACCCGTTAACCGGCGATTTAATTATTCGTTCGGGAGAAGAATTAACCGAAGAAATTGCCAAAAGAATTGAAGATTCACCAATCGAAAGAGTTGAAATCCGCTCGGTTTTGACATGTGAGTCGGATACTGGTGTTTGCGCAAAGTGTTACGGGCGCAACCTTGCAACAGGTAGCTCAGCACAAAAAGGCGAGTCGGTAGGTGTTATTGCTGCCCAGTCTATTGGTGAGCCAGGAACACAGCTTACTTTGCGAACCTTCCACGTGGGTGGTATTGCCGGTAATATATCTTCGCAGTCAACACTTGTTTCACGTTTCGATGGTATTGCAGAAATTGAAGAATTACGTACAGTTACACGTAAATCGGAAGATGGCAATGACATTGATGTTGTAGTGAGCCGTCTTGCTGAATTAAGGATTATAGATAAAAACACGGGTATCGTAGTTTCTACAAACGGGTTACCTTATGGTGCGAAACTATTTATTAAGAACGGCCAGGAAGTTAAGAAAGACCAGCTTCTTTGTGAGTGGGATCCATATAACGGTGTAATTATTACCGAATACGACGGTACGGTTAAATTCGAAAACATGATTGATGGGGTCACCTATCGTGAAGAATCGGACGAACAAACCGGATATAAAGAAAAGGTAATTACCGAAACACGTGATAAAGCGAAAAACCCGTCATTAATTGTACTTGATGACAATGGGGATATGATTCGTTCGTATAACCTACCTGTGGGAGGCCACATGTCGGTTGAAAACGGGCAGAAAATTTCACAGGGTGAAATTCTGGTGAAAATACCCCGGGCCTCAGGTAAAGCAGGTGATATCACTGGTGGTTTGCCAAGGGTGACCGAGTTGTTTGAAGCCCGTAATCCTTCGAACCCCGCTGTTGTGTCAGAAATTGATGGTGAAGTATCGCTGGGTAAGATTAAGCGTGGTAATCGTGAGATTATTGTAACCTCACGTACGGGTGATGTAAAGAAATACCTCGTTCCACTTTCGCGTCAGATTCTTGTTCAGGAAAACGATTATATCCGTGCAGGTACTTCATTATCTGATGGAGCAACTACACCAGGAGATATTCTGAACATCAAGGGACCTACTGCGGTTCAGGAATATATAGTTGACGAGGTACAGGATGTTTACCGTATGCAGGGTGTGAAGATTAACGACAAGCACTTTGAAGTTATTGTTCGTCAGATGATGCGTAAGGTTGAAATCGTTGATCCGGGAGATACCCGTTTCCTCGAAAAACAATTAATCGATAAACTTGATTTTAACCGCGAAAACGACTGGATATATAATAAGAAAGTTGTAATCGATCGTGGTGAGAGCGAAAGTTTCAGAGAAGGACAGATCGTCACTGCACGTAAATTGCGTGATGAAAATTCTCAATTGCGACGCAAGGATAAGAAGTTAATAGAAGCCCGCGAAGCAATTCCTGCTACATCAAGCCAGATATTGCAAGGTATAACTCGCGCTGCTCTTCAAACCAAAAGCTGGATGTCAGCTGCATCGTTTCAGGAAACTACTAAAGTATTGAACGAAGCTGCGATAAACGGTAAAGTTGACGATCTGAATGGGTTAAAGGAAAATGTAATTTGTGGTCATCTTATTCCAGCAGGTACAGGTTTAAAAGAATATAAAAACCTTGTAGTTGGTTCTAAGGAAGAATACGACAGATTGGTTGAACAGAAAGACCTTGAAGACGATTACGAAGATGGTGATGACGATTAATAAAAATCCGTATTATGGAAGATGATAAAAAGAAAAATCCTAATCAGTTGAACATCGAGTTGAATGATGAAGTTGCCCAAGGCATATATTCAAACCTTGCAGTTATTACGCATTCAACATCCGAGTTCATCGTTGATTTTGTAAGAGTAATGCCCGGTGTACCTAAAGCGGGAGTTAAATCAAGAATCATATTGACTCCGGAACATGCTAAAAGGCTGTTGTTAGCACTTCAAGACAATGTTAAGAAGTTCGAAGCACAACATGGAATCATCAACCTGCCACAGGGGCGGGATCCTAAAATGCCTCCTATGGGTGGTTTTTCAGGAGGTAATATTCCACAGGCATAGTCTTACAGGATTTTATGACATATAGCGGGGGGCTTTCGTTTTAACGAAAGCCCCCCGCTATATTTAGTTATAACGTAATCTAAACAGAATAAGTTGTCATTCAAAATATCAACTTTTCATTTAGCTGTTCTGCTAATGTTAAGAAATCTATAAATAGTATTTTTTCGCGTGTGTTGGCTTATATCCTTAACCTATTAATGTTATAATTGCGACGAATTTTAGTAATATGCCAAAATATTTTTTTTAAGAGGGAGTGTTTTATTTTTTTTATTTGTTTCAAATTGATTCCCACTTGTTTCAAATCGTAATTGAAATATTATGTTCTGGTAACAATTTGTTATTTTCAGGAATTTAAACCATACAAACATATAACTATGAGTGAAAATTTTGAATTGGCTCTTCAGCTGCTTGGAATTGGAATGGGTACAGTATTTATAATACTCTTTTTAGTAATACTGATAGGGAATACCATTATTAAGTTCGTTAATCGATTTATACCTGAAGCACAAAAGGTGATTAGGCAAAATGTCACTTCTGTTTTGGGAATAACATCTCCTGAAAAGATGGCTGCAATTGTGTCAGCTGTACAAATTGTTACCGGTGGTAAGGGTAAAGTAACTTCTATTAATAAAGAATAATGTATAACATATAATTAAAGTAATTCTTTAATTTATTGAAAAAAAAGATATGGGAAAGGATATTAGATTTTCGTTAGTGTATCGAGATATGTGGCAAAGTGCAGGAAAATATGTGCCACGAGTTGATCAGTTAGTAAAAATAGCTCCCGAAATAGTTGACATGGGCTGTTTTGCGCGGGTTGAAACAAATGGTGGAGGATTTGAGCAAATTAACCTGCTATTTGGTGAGAATCCGAATAAGAGTGTTCGTGAGTGGACAAAGGCGTTTAACGAGGCCGGCATTGAAACACATATGCTCGATCGTTCGCTCAATGGTCTTCGGATGAATCCGGTACCTGCCGATGTACGTAAACTTTTCTATAAAGTTAAGAAAGCACAGGGAACAGATATTGCCAGAAGTTTCTGCGGACTTAATGATTCAAGAAATATATCAGCCTCGATTAAATATGCTAAAGATGCAGGAATGGTATCTCAGGCAACACTGAGTTTAACTTATTCGCCTGTACATACTGTTGAGTATTACTGCGACCTGGCCGACGAATTAATTGCAAATGGAGCTGATGAGATATGTCTGAAAGATATGGCTGGAATTGGACGCCCAGTATCATTAGGCAAAATTGTAAAATACATCAAAGAAAAACATCCAAATACGTTGGTGCAGTACCACGGTCAAACTGGTCCGGGTTTTACTCCTGCATCTATTCTCGAAGTAGCTAAAGCAGGTTGTGAAATAATCGACGTAGGTATGGAGCCGCTTTCATGGGGAACAGGGCATGCCGATATTCTAATGGTTAAAGAAATGCTGAAAGATGCTGGCTTTAGTGTACCCGACGTAAATATGAAAGCCTACATGAATGCCCGTGCCCTGACACAGGAATTTATTGACGACTTTCTGGGTTATTATATTCCACAACGTAACCGTCAGTTGAATTCGTTGCTTATTGCTCCCGGATTGCCAGGAGGTATGATGGGCTCGTTGATGAACGACCTTAAAGACAACCAGGAAAGCCTAAATAAATGGTTCAGAAAACGCAACAAACCTGAAATTACGCAGGATGAGTTAATGATTAAGCTTTTCGACGAAGTTGCTCATGTATGGCCAAAGGTAGGTTATCCGCCGCTTGTAACACCTTTTTCACAATATGTTAAAAACCTTGCCTTGTTTAATGTAACTCAAATGGAGAAAGGCAAAGAGCGCTGGAGTATGATCGCCGATAATATTTGGGATATGATTTTGGGTAAATCGGGTAAGCTGCCAGGAGAAGTTGCTCCTGAAATAAAGAAACTTGCTAAAGAACAAGGGCGCGAATTATTTACTGGTAGTCCACAGGATGAATATCCCGATAAACTCGACGAGTTCCGTAAGGAAATGAAGGATAACAACTGGGACTTTGGTCAGGACGAAGAAGAATTGTTCGAACTGGCAATGCATCCTGAGCAATACCGTGCTTATAAGTCAGGCGAAGCAAAAAAAGCATTTGAAGAAGATCTTGCTAAGAAAAAAGTTGAAGGTGGTGGCTTACTTAAAGGTACTGGGTCAGAATCTAAATCAGCTGGTGCCCAAACACCAGCATTTAGCGGACAACCATCATCTATGAATGTTAATGTAAACGGCGAAAACTTTAAAGTAACTGTATCATACGGCGATGATGTTAGTCAGCCGGCTGCTGAAGCAGCTCCGTCAACGTCTGAAAAGCCTGCCACGGACGCACCTGCCGACGCATACGAAATTACGGCTCCGCTTGAAGGTAAGTTTTATCTCACAAAAAACACTACTGAAACTCCGATAAAAGTTGGAGATCAAATCAAAGAAGGTGATTTGATTGGATACATTGAGGCAATGAAAACTTTCAACGCTATTAAAGCCGATAAGGCGGGAAAAGTTGTTGAGGTGAAAAATGCCGGCGAGGATGTTGAAGAAGATGATGTATTGGTATTGTTAGGATAAATTGAATAACCGTTTATGGATATACTTAGGAAACTATATGACATGACTGCGTTCAGCAATCTGCTCGAAAATCCGGCACCACTCTTGATGCTGTTTGTTGGAGTAGTATTGCTTTACCTGGGCATAAAAAAGCAATACGAGCCTCTGCTGCTTGTACCTATTGGTTTTGGTGTAATTCTTGCTAACCTTCCGGGTGCAGGTATGGGGATTGTTCCCGGCGAATTTATTGAACTGGGCGACCATAAGTACATGAATCTTTTTGAAATTGCACACGAATATGGTATCATGAACTTTTTATACTATTCGTTGATAAAAACCGGTTTGCTTCCCCCTATAATATTTATGGGAGTAGGAGCATTGACCGATTTTGGACCAATGTTACGTAACTTGAAACTTAGCTTGTTTGGAGCTGCGGCTCAGCTTGGAATTTTTTCGGTGTTATTGGTAGCAATAGCTGCAGGGTTTAGTCCTAAAGAAGCTGGATCGCTCGCCATTATTGGTGGAGCCGACGGCCCAACTGCGATTTACACCACAATTATTCTTGCTCCGCATTTGCTGGGACCTATTGCCATTGCTGCTTATTCGTACATGGCGCTGGTGCCGGTTATTATACCTTTTATGGTAAAATTAACCTGTAGCTCAAAAGAGCTTAAGATCAACATGAAAGAACAGGATAAATTGTATCCTTCGAAAAACGTGATAAAGAATATAAAAGCAGTAAAAATTGCGTTCCCAATTGTACTTGGAATTGTAATTGCCTTCTTTGTGCCTTCGTCGGTACCGTTACTTGGAATGTTGCTTTTTGGTAACCTTGTGAAAGAAATCGGTGCCAATACCCTGCGTTTGAGCGATGCTGCCAGCGGGCCTATTATGAATGCGGCAACAATATTTCTTGGGCTTACTGTAGGTGCGACTATGACCAGCGATGTATTTCTTGATTTCAAAACAATCGGAATTATTGTAGGTGGATTCTTCGCTTTTGCTATTTCAGTAATTGGAGGCATCTTCCTTGTAAAAGGATATAACATGTTTTCGAAGAAGAAAATAAACCCACTGATTGGTGCAACAGGCCTAAGTGCTGTGCCTATGGCATCGAGGGTTGCTAACGAAATTGCTCTTAAGTACGATACAAAAAACCATGTTTTGCAATATTGCATGGCCAGTAACATTTCAGGTGTAATTGGCTCGGCTGTTGCAGCAGGTGTTTTGATTTCGTTTTTAGGATAAAATGTTTGTTTATAATTATGTTGAAGGCCTCACCTTTTTCCAGGTGGGGCTTTTGCTTTATTGGGTAATATGAAATGCTTTTTTATGGGTGAAGGTTTTTTTATCGGTATGAATCATTTCGGTGTATAGAATATAAGTACCCGTGCGAAGCAGTAAATTGTTATTGTCGCGTAAATCGTAAACGACTTCATTCTTAGTTCCACTTAACGCGTTGTTTAGTAATCGTTTCTTTTCGTTACCCTGGGTGTCGTAAACAAACAGATTGATAAGATATCCCGTGGCATCACCAGAAATTCCTATAGTAAGTTCATCGTTGTAATTGTCGCCGTTGGGAGATAATACATCAGATTCTAATTCGACCACAATTTCAAGGTGGCTTTTGTCCGTTTTTTGCTGAGAGTTTTTTCCGCCTGGAGTAGCAAATCCTGTAAGAGATGAGGCCGATTGCCAGTTGCCTTCAGTGTTTGTTGTAACATCAAACGAAACTCTTTCAAGCGAAACACCATCGAAACCGGCCATCCATTTGCAATGCATCGATTCGTGATAATAAACTTCGTCGATAACTTCTATCGAATCGTTTAGTAAAACGATTCGCCCTTCGGTATTATACATCGCGGGTAATTTTGAAGCTTGTATCAACAGCGAATTCTTATCAACCATGTACTGTTCGTTAATATTTGTTGTGTCGGTAGTAACAACGCAATATGATGCTGGTTTTAATGTATCGCTATACTTTGAGAAACGGTTAATCGATTTCAATGCAAGCAAATTGTCGCGTGTTGCAAAATACATAGTTGATAAATAGACAGGATAATCTGAGTGATTGTATAGTTCAATGAAATCAGATCCGTTATCTATCGGATTGAACAACAGTTCATTTATCAGGATGTCGCCAGCTTCGGGCAGGTTAATTAAAAATGTGCAATTTATTGGCATTGCTATGTTGCCACATTCGTCGGTTATATTTGAAACTGTAAGTGAGTATGTCCTTTTGTTGGTAAGTGCCGCGGTAAAATCAATGGCTATAATGTTGTTTTTCGTCGTAAGACTTGTAATTTCAAAAGGTTCAAATTCTATGTTTTTAGCCGAAAAGTTGCTGGTGTCAATTGCTTCGCTAAGTTCAAGCTCTATTCTGTTGGTTTTTTTTATGATGTATGATATTAGAGCAGGCGGAACAGTATCGGTATTTTCGCGTGCAATTGAATTTTCGAAACCCGGCGTACCGCCCGAGTTGTTTTCAGAAACTGACCAATTGCTCGACTGTCCGCAAAAACGATTGGCATCAATTCTTTCGAGGCTGAATCCACCGTCATCTTTTTCAACATTGTAATACCACGAATCGGAATATGTGATTTGGTCAATTGTCTGTTTATTGGAGGCGTACAACCCGATTTCTGCTCCTGAGTTTAGTAGCGAAGGGAAACGGTTGAGCCCGTAAGTTAATCCATATTTCGAAAATTCTTCAAAATAGTCGGGTTTGCACAGTATGAGGTGTTGTTGTGGCGTAATAATTATGGAATCGCTTATAGTGCGAAAGTTGTTACGAACACTCAAGCCCCAGTTAAAGAGCAAAATGTTTTTGTCCGACTGGTTAAAAATTTCAATATACTCGGCATCGGGTAGCTGTTGTGGAGGATATGGATCTGCCATGATTTCATTAATTACTACATCACCATATTCGGCATTGAGAACATTTAGAAATGTTGTTGTTGAATTTTTGGTACATAAGCCTTTTAAGTCGCAAATATTTTGAGCCGTAACCATTAGGACAGTCGATGAGTTAACGTGTCCGGTAAAAAGTTGTATGGTGTTCGCATTTGATACTTTAATTGATTGAACGAGGAATTTATGACCGTCGGGTGATGATACTAGAAAGTTATCGGCTGTTAACGAAATGGTATCAATCGGTTCGGTGAATGTGATTTCAAATTGTTCAGGATTAATACTTCTAGCAGACAGAACAGAAGGAGGAGAATTCTTAGAATGGATTAACAGATTGTCGAACCAAAGTTGTCCGGCACGGGTCGAAGTGTAGTTGTAAATCAGTTTGAGCTTGTATATTTCTAAAAGATTGTGATAACAAAATGAAGTTTCTGAATAAATTCCCTTTTGAGTATCGAAAACATTCAATGTCCAGTCTCCTCCTTGTTTTCGGGATATGTTTATGGTGGCTGTTTGTTCTTCGTTCCAGTCGAAATTAGTTTCGGCCAGCAATACATCTGCTGCACCGTTTTGGTAAGTCCACACCGAAACGAGGTCGGTTGAACCTTTTGCATTCACACCTATGGCTAGCGTTGTTTCAATTGTGTCAGTTATTGGTTCAATTACAACATAAAACGAATTGGATGCGGACGGATCCCAATTCCCGTTTTTTAGCATAAACGAAATGAGTAACTCGTCGTCGTGGTTTCCGACACTTTCATAAGACCGGTAAATTACAGAATCGGAATTAATAATAGTGTCAGGTTTGTGTTGTAGCGATTTGTTTCCGTCAATGGGGGCTGTTGAGTTGATTTCCCAATTTTCGAGGTATTCAAAACCTTGCAAGGATGTACTATCTTCAAAATCAACATAGCTTACAACATCCTTTGGGTCGTAAATTGTAATCAATTGCCCAACAACTGGTATTGGATAGTCTGAAGATTCGATTTCTATAAGGTGTTCACCTGGTGTGGTTGCTGATATTTCCCATTGAAAAATGCCAGTACTGTCCGGTTCTGACAGATGGGTTTTTCCGCCGATTGATAAAATGAGTTGAGTGTTTGGGGCTGTCAATCTTTCATCATTTCCGTTTATAACAAAGGCTTCTACATTAAAAGTGATGCCAGGAAAGGAAAATGCCGGAGCAGCGGAAATTTGAACTGCTGATGGTTCGAGACTGCTTTCGTCAATTGCTTCAATGCTTATGTCGTCGAGAATAACTTTATCGTTGGCATATGATGAATTCATTTTTACGATAAGTCGGAGTGAATTTCCGCTAATGCTTTTTTGTTCGAGTGTTGTTTCGCCCCAATTGCCTGCGACTTTTTCTATAGGCGAGAAGGAAAGAATATCATTGTCGAGTTCGTAAAAAGCTTTCAGATATTTTTTTTCTTCAACACTGCTGCTGCCCGTTTCACTTGCGCGTAACGAAATATTTATCAAATCGAATTTAGAGATGTCGATTTTATCTGAAGCCCAGGTAATTTCGCCGTCAGAATCGAGTACTTCGAAACGCCCGCCAGCTGTGCCAACAGTTTTGGCATAATCGTTTTCATCTTCAAAAACAGCATTGCCAATATCCATGCTCCAGGCCACATCATTTAAATCGGAAATAACACGACCGGTGCTGTCGGCCCAAAAACCTTTATCGGGAACAGTAAACGATTCGGTATATATTATTTGTGCTTTAGGTGTTTTACTTAAGGTTAAGGTAAAAAACAGGGGGATGAATAGAATTATTCGGGGCATGGTGATGAATTTTGAAGGGATTATTTAATTTTGTTATTATAAATTATTAAAATTCAAAAGAGTTTAACAATTTACTAAAATTATTAAGATTATGAAAGTCGCTATTGTTGGTGCCAGTGGTGTCGTTGGACAAGAATTTTTAAAAGTGCTTGATGAGCGCAACTTCCCGCTCGATGAACTGGTGTTGTTTGGGTCGTCGCGAAGTGCCGGAAACGAATACGAATTCAAGGGGAAGAAACTTGTTGTTAAGGAACTTAAACATGGCGACGATTTTAAAGATATCGACATTGCTTTGACTTCGGCCGGGGCAAGTATCTCTAAAGAGTTTGAAAAAACAATTACAAAGCATGGTGCTATAATGATTGACAATTCGAGTGCGTTTCGTTACGACGATGACGTACCATTGATAGTGCCAGAGGTAAATGCAGAAGATGCTAAAATAAGGCCACGTAATGTTATTGCCAATCCAAACTGTTCAACTATTCAAATGGTAGTTGCCCTTAAACCGATTGAAGATTTATCGAAGATAACCCGTATTCATTGTGCAACTTATCAGGCAGCTAGTGGCGCCGGCGCACAGGGTATTGCCGAGCTCGAAGAACAAGTTAAGCAGGTTGCAAACGGCGAAGAAGTAAAAGCCGAAAAATTCCAATATCAGCTGGCAATGAATGTTATTCCTCATATCGATGTATTTCTCGATAACGATTATACCAAAGAGGAAATGAAAATGAACTGGGAAACAAAAAAGATTATGCACACCGATACTGAAGTTTCGGCTACTTGTGTGCGTATTCCTGTTACCCGAGCACATTCCGAAGCTATTTGGGTTGAAACAGAGAAAGATCTTTCGATTGACGAAGTTCGTAAGGCAATGGAAAATTTTAAAGGTTTAACCGTGCTCGATAATCCGGCCGATAAAAAATATCCTATGCCCTTGTTCGTTTCGGGGCAGGATGATGTTTACGTAGGACGTTTACGTAAAGACATTGCATCGAAAGGAATTACTTTCTGGTGCGTAGGCGACCAGATTAAAAAAGGTGCTGCACTTAATGCTGTTCAAATTGCTGAATGGTTAATTGAAAATAAAGAGATTTAAAACTTAGAATTGATTAAAATTAATACGTTAAGCCCTGGTAGATTGAATTCTGTCAGGGCTTATTGTTTTTCAATAATAATGTTACTTTTGCATAAATACCTAACACCTAACAATAATGCAACTTAATCTGACTAACACACTTCAGAAGCCTGTAATATTGGATCACGATGGCTCAGTTGATGATTTTGTGGCTTTAATTACCATGCTCACATTAAGTAAATACAAGTTAATTGGCATAACAGTTACAGGTGGTAATTGTATATTGTCGTCGGCTGTAGATACCACAGCACAAATTTTAAGTTTATTCTGTCGTTACGATGTAGAGGTTTGTAAAAGCAATGCTGAGCCTGTTAATCCTTTTCCGTCCGAGTGGCAGGAGAAAAATCATTTTACAAGTCGGGTTCCCTTGCTTTTAGAACAAAAAACAGACGACGTACGTGTGGCAGATGAAGATGCAGTTGATTTTATGGCTCGTAAAATTGAGAACGAAGACGAAAAAGTTACCATTATTCTTACAGGTCCTTCAACCAATATTGCACATTTATTGAAAAGACATCCCGAAATTGGATCGAAAATTGAAAAGGTATTGTGGATGGGCGGGGCATTTTTATCAGATGGAAATGTAGTTTATCCCGACCACGACGGAAGCGCCGAATGGAATGTTTTTTGGGATCCTGTTTCTGCTTTGGCGTTATTGGAAGCAAAAGTTCAAAAGCTTATGTTTCCGCTCGACATATCGTACATGCTTCCGGTTGATGACTATTTAATGTTTTGTCTTGAAAAACAGAAAGAATACAAATTGAGCGCTTTGGTGTACGATTTGTTTAAACCCGATTTTGATGTGAAGGCGAAATATTATATGTACGATGTATTGCCGGTTGTTTTTTTGGGAGCGTTTGAATTGTTTCGTTTTGAGTCGAAAGCAATTAATATTGAACAGCGTGGCACATCAAAAGGGAATATTTATCGCAGTTCGCAAGGCTTTAGTGTAAAGCAGGCAAAATGGGTTGCCGAAGATCAGTTTTACGACTTCTTTTTAAATCAACTTACTCTTTTCTAATCTAAAAAAGTAATCACTTACAGACTAATAATCTGCACTTTTAAATCAAATCCAATCAGTTTCAAAAAGAAGCTACAGCTAATTTTTATAATCAATACCTTAGCAATGTAATTAAAATTGATCTTGCTATGGAGAAAATGATTAATCGGATTAAAGAAGTTCTGCTAAACCCTGGCGAAGCCTGGAAGGTTATTAGGAAAGATGAAGGTGTAGTTTCGGATATTTTGAAGCAGTATGTACTTCCGCTGGCTGCAATACCGGCACTTGCATCGTTAATCGGCTATTGGCTGATTGGTATTAAAGTTCCTTTGTGGGGGCGATATTCCTCGTTCGAATGGGGGCTGAGCCAGGCAATAACTTCATATGTGAGCCTGGTTGCCGGCGTGTTGATTACCGGTTGGGTTATCAGTTATCTTGCATCTAGGTTCAATGCAAAAGTTACGCTTGGTAATGCTGTTAAAATGGTAGCTTACTCATACACCCCTGTTTTTGTAGCCGGTATTTTTTACCTTGTTCCCTCGTTAGCAATTATTGCTGGTTTGGCCGGGTTGTATAGTTTGTACATCCTTTACCTTGGGTTCGAGCCCATAACAAATGTACCCAAGGAAAAGCGAACGGCTTATTTTGTAGTTAGTATATTGGTACTCATTCTTGTTTACTTCTTGTTAGCACTGCTAATCGGAACTATTTTAGGTGTCTTAGGGCTTTCCGGGGTTAAACAATTTTAAATCTCATATAAAATGAAGAAGCTTATATATTTTTTAGTTATCGGACTTGTTGTTGTTTTTTCGTCGTGTTCGAATAAAAAAAGCAACAAAGTTGAAACAATGCCTCCCCTGGCTGTTGAAATTCCAGCTGAAATTCAGGATAACCCCGAAGTAGTGAAATTTATCCGTGCTTCGGAGAAATCGATCAATGAATTTGCCAACAAAATTGAAACTTTCTATATTAAAAATCCGGAGTTGCTTAGCAAAGAAGCTGAAGAAATGTCGATGGTTGAAAAATTGAAAGTGATGAAGGTAGCAGGAGAAATGGCCATTGCCTTTGGTGAATTTTCGATGCATTATGCTGAAATGAATTCTAAAATGGAAAATTTAGAGGCGGTTATGGATGAAGAACAGGTTGCAGCCATGGCAACAGTTGGCGAAGCCTTTGAGAAAAGAATGAAACTTCTGGAACTACGATTAGAAAATATCAAATCGCTAAATTAAAAAACTTTAGTTGTTGTATTATACATCGATTGTATTTAACCGGTCAATACTGATTCTCTTGCAGTATTGAGCGGTTTTTGTCATTTAAAATTTGCATACAGCGACGAATATTATCGGTTTTTGAAAATGGAATTTATATCTTGCGAGCTGTTTTAAGGTGAAGAAAAAATGAACGAGCGTTTAGATCGAAAACCCGATTGGTTAAAAATTAAACTGCCCAAAGGCACAAATTTTAAGCAAGTAAAAAATATTGTTAACCGATATCATCTTCATACGATTTGCACCAGTGGTAAATGTCCGAATATGGGAGAGTGCTGGGCAGCCGGCACAGCAACACTTATGATCTTGGGCGATGTTTGTACGCGCAGTTGCAAATTTTGTGCTACACAAACAGGCAAGCCCTTACCGCCCGACGAGGCTGAGCCGTCGAATGTTGCTGAATCGATACGATTGATGGGGCTTAAACATGCTGTACTCACTTCGGTCGATCGCGACGATCTGCCCGACAAAGGCTCCGGCCATTGGGCTAAAACCCTCGACGAGATTAAGCGCGTAAACCCTTCGGTAACCATTGAAGTGCTTATTCCTGATTTTGATGGCGATTCTGAACTGGTGCAAAAAGTGATTGATGCCAATCCCGACATTATTTCTCATAACCTTGAAACCGTGCGTCGTTTAACTCCACAGGTTCGAAGCCGGGCAAAATACAAGGTGAGTTTGAATGTGTTAAGAATTATTGCAACGTCGGGTATTGTACCCAAAAGTGGCATTATGCTCGGACTGGGAGAAACTCGCGACGAGATACTCGAAACAATGGACGACTTGTTTGAAGTAGGCTGCCAGGTATTGACCCTTGGTCAATACCTGCAACCAACAAAAATGAACCTTCCGGTGC
Source organism: Prolixibacteraceae bacterium (assembly GCA_027858715.1). Lineage (GTDB taxonomy): Bacteria > Bacteroidota > Bacteroidia > Bacteroidales > Prolixibacteraceae > Roseimarinus. The sequence goes on along the minus strand of JAQICD010000274.1, from coordinate 2,021 downwards.
AGGAGTATGTTCATCCTGATGTTTTTGAAGAGTATCGCAAGATTGGTCTTGAAAAAGGATTCCGTTTTGTTGAGAGTGCACCTTTGGTGCGTTCATCTTATCACGCCGAAAAGCATGTAGAATAATGAGGAGACAGAAATGAAGAAGATAAAATTTGAAGATTTAGATGTTTCGGAGTACCAAAAAACGTGGGACTATCAGGAGGTACTGATGCAAAAAATAATTGAGCAGAAAATTGCTAAAAAGAATGATGCTGAAATTCATTCTGATAATTACCTGTTGTTTGTTGAGCATCCACATGTTTACACGCTCGGAAAGAGTGGAGATGAACATAATTTGCTTTTGAATTACATTCAGTTACAGGCTGCCCATGCTTCGTTTATTAAAACAAACCGCGGTGGTGATATCACTTATCACGGACCGGGGCAAATTGTGGGATACCCGATTTTCGACCTTGAAAATTTTGGCATCGGATTGCGAAAGTACATCGAACTAATGGAAGAAGCCATCATTAAAACAATTGCTGAATACGGAATGAAAGGCGAACGTGATGAAAAGGCAACAGGCGTTTGGCTCGATACGGGAAAGCCTACAGCACGTAAGATTTGTGCCATTGGGGTTAAGAGTTCGCGTTTTGTAACGATGCATGGTTTTGCCTTAAATGTAAATACCGATCTAACCTATTTTCAGCACATCAATCCTTGCGGTTTTATCGACAGGGGAGTTACTTCGCTTGAGAAAGAGCTTGGAGAGAAACAAGATTTTAACAAGGCAAAAGACATTGTGCTGAAAAAAATGCTTGAGGTTTTTGATGGAGAATTGGAGAGTTAGTAATATCTTTATACTGTTTTTATTTAAAGTAATTATTTAAAGTTTATACATCGTGGGATTTATTCGTACACTGCTTTTTATATTGTTCATTTATTTTGTGGTTCGATTTATTATCCGGTTGCTACTGCCCAACAATAATAAGCAGACAAGGGGAAATACAACCGAAAAACCTGAGGGTGAAACCACTGTTCGTTTTAATAAGAAAGGCGAAAAAATAATAGACAAAGACGAAGGTGAATATGTCGATTTCGAAGAAGTTGATTAAAATTGAATAGCATAAACAATACCTGAGAGTTAGCAAAAACCAGGCATTGTTAATGTTGGTTTACTTTAAAGTAAAAAGTACTACCTTTTTCCTCTTCACTTTCGATCCAAATTATTCCATCAAGCAATTCAATGAGTTCAGAAACGATACTGAGCCCAAGCCCAGTGCCATTTTGACTTCTTCTTTCTGCATTTGAAGCCCGGTAAAAACGTGAAAATATTTTATCGATGTCTTTTTCCGGAATCCCAATTCCTGTATCACTAACAAAAAACAGTGCATCACCTTCACACTGCTTACAACCAAATTTAATTTCTCCTTTGTCGGTATATTTATAAGCATTGGAAATCAGGTTTGAAAAAACCTGGCGGATTTTATCATAATCAGTTTCTAGCATGAGTCCTTTTGGGGCATCAAGCTCAGCAATGAGGGCAATGTTATCGGTATAAATTGGAAGATTGAATGACATTTTTAGATTATCAAACAGAAGTTTTATTTCAAACGAGCTTTTCTTTAAGGCAATCATCTTCGTTTGCAATTTCGAATAAAGCACGATATCATCGATGATGTTAACAAGTTGCTCTGAGTTTTGAACAATAATTTTTGCATATTGAGCCATCAATTCTTTTGATTCCTCACTTGGTAACAAACTGGCAAAACCCATAATCGAATTCATGGGAGTACGTATTTCGTGGCTCATGTTAGCCAGAAATGCAGATTTTAGCTGGTCACTTTCTTCGGCTTTTTCTTTTGCTGCAACCAGATTGATTTCAATTCTTTCACGTCGGGCAATCTCATTTTTGAGATTATTTGTAATTGCCACCATTTCATCATACGATTTTTGTAATCGCTTTTTGGCTTTTTTTATCCGATGTCGAAGGAATATTACCATAATTATTAGAAATGCCAATCCTGAAATGGTGACAAT
>JAQICD010000150.1 GCA_027858715.1 Prolixibacteraceae bacterium | reverse complement strand
AAGCAAATAGAAGATGACATTCAGTTTGATTTTAACGAAGCCTTTAAAGGAATTGTGAAGCTGAAACCACAGGTCAGACTAGGCGTTTACCTGGCCTACCGTTATTATCTGAATTTATTTGAACGCATAAAAAAAGCACAACCCAACGAAATCCTGAAAAAAAGGTTCAGCGTACCCAATCACAAAAAAGGCGTATTAATGTTTAAAGCATCGGTTCGGAATGTGATGGGGATTTTCTAGTTTCTTAGCAATTGACTATTGTATAATTCTTATTCGCTTATAGTGGAATAAAAAGCGGATGATAAACAAAATATTTAGAAGTAAAAAAGTAAATTCACTCTCTTGCGTCCAAAAATACATAATAATAGCAATGCAAAACTGATAGACTAATGCAACAATGGTAAACATTTTTTTATTGATTTTATTTGATATAAGAGTGAAGAGAAAAATTGTTTGAGCTGGGATAAGCCAAAAAATATTTAGATTGTAATTAGTGGCAGCATGATCGGTACCTACCCACATAAAAAACAGGAAAATACCAGCAAATACAGAAATAGCGTTTAATGCAATGTCAAAAGAACGAACATGTTTGTTTCGTTTTATTTCACGATAGCTCAGCAAAACTACAAGTAAAAGAATTATTGTAAATATTATAGCGGGATCTAGTAAAATATTGTAGCTGAAATTAAGTTTGTTGTTAAGAAATTTCTTTTCAGACGTAACCAGCTTTCGTTCATTATTTTCGTCTTGTATTAAAGCGTTTCCAAATTGTTCCTGCATATGTTCAGGCAAATACATATAATCGTAGGTTGTTGCCCTGGCATCAGACGATAGTCCAAGAATCAGGTTTATACCCATGCGTGTCCATGGCGTGTGTGTGAGGTAGGGGAAAAGCAATTCGCGATAGGATACATTTTTATCGGATGTTTTAAAGTCGATGTTTCCGTCAATTGAAGTTACTACAACATCACGAATACGTGTGGCGCAGTTGTCCATAAAAAAATCGTATTTGTAAAATTTATTTTCGGGTTTTGCATTCTCTTCAAGCAAGGAAAACAGTTTGTCTATTTCGTTTTGTTTAAGATTTAGCACTTGTCCGTGAACTTCAATACCACGTTGTTCGTACTCGCGAATAAATCGACCAATAGTTGTAACCGATAGCATATATTCGAGCTTTCCGCGAATGAATTTTGTATAAAAATTAGGTGTGTTGAAATCGAAAGTGCCATAATTGTATAAACGGTCAATGTTGTTGACAGGATCACTGATCCACAGTGCACTGTGGCCAAATCCGGCATAAAGTTCCTGCCCGGGGCTGCAGGTAAACAAAATTGCCTGTGCATTGTTATTAAGTTTTGGTGTTGCAGCATTTATGGAAATTGACAACAGAAAGAGATATATTATTCCTATATATTTTATAGCAGACATGTTATAACTATTTAAAGTTGGGCGAATATAACAAAAAGTGCTTAAACAAATTGTTAATAAACGACACCTAGCATAAATCAATAGGGATTAAGGTTCTGTTCTTCATTAAAATTTGATAATTTTAGCACCGCTTTGAATTAAATTTTGGCAACAAAATATAATCGAATTCAAGCACATTTTTTGTAACTTTAATAAGTTTTATAAAAAATCAAAAAAGCATAAAAACAATTCATAAGTTTATTAATTCTAAAAGAAATAACAATGCACATTTACAAAGTTGTTGGTAGAGAAATTATCGATTCTCGTGGTAATCCTACCGTTGAAGTTGAAGTAACGCTCGAAAGTGGTATTAAAGGTTTGGCTGCTGTTCCATCTGGAGCATCAACCGGCGAAAACGAAGCACTTGAACTGCGCGACGGTGACAAAAAACGTTACCTTGGAAAAGGATGTCTGAAAGCAGTGGCTAACGTGAATGAGAAGATTGGACCAGCTATCGAAGGTATGAGTGCACTTGATCAGGTTGGTATCGACACAAAAATGATAGAGCTTGATGGTACAAAAACCAAAAGTAAACTTGGTGCAAACGCTATTTTAGGTGTTTCGCTTGCTGTTGCTAAAGCAGCTGCTAACTACCTCGATATGCCTTTGTATCGTTATATTGGCGGAGTAAATGCAAAAACATTGCCAGTTCCTATGATGAACATTATCAATGGTGGCTCGCACTCCGATGCTCCTATTGCTTTCCAGGAATTTATGATTCGTCCTGTTGGTGCTCCTTCATTCCGCGAAGGTCTTCGTATGGGAGCTGAAGTATTTCATAGCCTAAAAAAAGTATTGCACGATCGTGGTTTGAGTACTGCAGTTGGCGACGAAGGTGGTTTTGCTCCTGCACTTAATGGAACAGAAGACGCACTCGACAGCATTATTAAAGCAATTGAAAATGCAGGTTACAAGCCTGGTAGCGACGTGACTATTGCACTTGACTGTGCTGCTTCTGAATTCTTCAAGGATGGTGTTTACGATTATACACTTTTCGAAGGAGAAAAAGGAGCTAAACGTTCATCAGATGAGCAGGCCGACTACTTAGCTGAGCTAATCAGCAAGTATCCTATCGATTCAATTGAAGATGGTTGCGACGAAGGTGACTGGGATGGTTGGGTTAAAGTAAACAAAGCTATTGGCGATAAGTGTCAGTTGGTTGGTGATGACTTGTTTGTAACTAACGTTGAGTATCTGAAAAAAGGTATTGAACTGGGTGCTGCAAATTCAATTCTTATTAAAGTTAACCAAATTGGTACGCTTACCGAAACGCTCGATGCAATTGAAATGGCACACCGTGCCGGCTATACTTCTGTTACGTCACACCGCTCGGGTGAAACTGAAGATGCTACAATTGCCGACATTGCAGTTGCAACCAACAGTGGACAGATTAAAACTGGTTCAATGAGTCGCTCAGATCGTATGGCTAAATACAACCAACTTCTGCGTATTGAAGAAGAACTAGGTGACAAGGCCATTTACGGATACAAAAAAGTTTATAAAAAGTAAGCTAAGTTGCTTTTAATGAATAAAAAGGCCATCTTAATTTAATTAGGATGGCCTTTTATCTTTTAATGAAAAGAATGATGCAGAATGTGAAGAATACTAAATTCTTAAGACGATTTTTATTCTTCCCGCTTTATAACAATTACTATTCCGGCATCTTCGAATTTCACTTCATCCTTACCAACAAAAAGTTTGTGATAATCTTTCTGAGAAATGGATTTAATATTACCGCCGATACTTCCATATTGTCCGGTAACTGTAAAATGAAGGATGTTGATTTGCTTTGGGGTGTCAGCCTTGTTGATTTCTTCTTGTTTCTCTCTTTCTGTATTTTCTTCCCGATTTTTTTCTTGCTTAGTTTCTTCGCAATTTTTATCATCAGTATCGTAGTTTTCGAAACGCGGCATAAGAGCATCTGCAATATTCGAAAGCTCTTCAAATTCAACAATCATATTGCCTTCTTCGTTTTTCCAGCCTAAAGTGTTTTTGTCGCGATTGTACGCGACCAGCAAGTCGGTTTGATATTTTTGATGTTTTCTTTTATCCTGATACCATACCGGTTTTTCGGCCATTGCAAACGACAAAATGTAATTTCCGGGGTCGATATTTGAGAATTCAAATGCACCGCTGAACCCAATTTTTGAGAATGCAATTAGCTCATCCGATGCGGCATCGTTTACATACATTTTTGTGTCGGCCATTGGTTCGCCCTTAATTCCAAACAAACTAAACTGGAGAAGTACTAGTAAAATAATGCTATTCATGATTATGGTGTTTTGTAAATTATAGTAACTCCATTCTAAACATTTTATATGATAAAAAGTTCAGAATGGAGTTATTCTATCAGAAGATGAACCTGATCAAATTCAGGAAGGGATTCTTTTTTTATTTTTGCGATATTTTTTCGTTAGTAAAAGATTTTATTCAATTGGTTTTATGGTGAAATTATACTGAAATTTACCTGGTTTGAGTTTGTACTTGTCGATAGGTGCTGCATTGTTCGACCATGAGTCGTTGCCACCAACGCCGGTTTGAACAATATCGATATTTACTGTGAGTTTGTTTTCTTCCTCAAGTTGGTAAATATGGCTGGCCTCCGATAATTGTTCATAACTCCATGGCCAAACCGATGTGCTGAGTGGTTGTTTGCCTTCGATGCTGATGCCATTTTTACCGTTAGAAAGCTTCAGCCAACGAACATCGGTGTGGTTGCCGTTTTCTTGCGGATAAATATAATGCCAGATAAAATCGGAAACTTTACCTTCGTAAACATCAACTATGGCACCTTGCGAACGGTCAATATAGTTCTCCCACGGACCTTTGCCATAGAAAGCCATATTATTGTATTCGGCCGGTATGGTAAAGGTTAAACCAACTCTGAGCATATCTGGGAGGTTTTCATCACAATCAAGGTTGTAATCTATATCTAAATTTCCATCAGAATCGATAGTGTAAACCAGTTTTAGATTTATTTTGTCTTCAATTTCTTTTTCAACATGAATTTGTTTAACCGAATTTGAAATATCAATTAGTTTTATTTCTTTCATTTTTAGCTCATTGGCAGCAGTTTCCCAAAAAGCTGATTTGTCCTGTGCTTTCCATCCACGGCTATCGTTATCAGTTAACGGACGCCAGAAATTTGGAGTCATTTCAGAACTAACGAGTTCTTTATTCTCGAAAATAAACTTTTCAATCCATCCTGTTTCTTTGTTTATAATAAGTTTTATTTTATCACTGGTAAGTGTGTATTCGTTATTATCTATAACCACAATTGTTTCGCTACTTTTACTGACAGATTCTTCGATTTTTTCGTAAAACGGAAGTTTAAATTGCTGATAGGCAACTTCGTGTCCTTCATCAGCCCAAAGTTCGTTTTTATTGAGCTGAAGACTAAGCATCAGCCAGTATTCTTTACCTGCGTTTGCTTTTATTTTCTTAAACGAAACATTTATGTTACGGCTTTCTCCGGGTGCAAGTTTTGCGTCGTTGATAACACCGCTTTGAATAACTTTTCCGTCTTCATAAACCGACCAGTTTAGCTGGTAATTATTCATATTGTCGAAATTGAAGCGGCTGGTTGCTTTGATAATTCCTTTTTCAAGGTCAACCGCTTCGAAAACGACAGGCTGATTCACATATTTGCACTCGTAAGCTGCCGGATGTGGTGTGCGGTCAGGGTTTACAATACCGTTTATGCAGAAGTTGTTACTGTTAGGTGTGTCGCCAAAGTCGCCACCGTATTTGTAATATGATTTTCCGTTTTCGGCTGTTGCTTTAATGCCCTGGTCAATCCAGTCCCAAATAAAAGCTCCCATATAAATATCATCAGAATGAATCAGATCCCAGTATTCTTTATAGTTTCCGGTAGAATTACCCATTGAATGAACGTACTCGCACAACACTACAGGTCTGTTGTCAAATTTGCTTTCGCCCAGGGCTTTCAAACCCGGGATGTCGGCATACATACGGCTTACCATATCGACCCAATGCGGATCGCGTGGATTTGCCCAGATACCATGCTGTCTTGCTTCTCGTGAATTATAGGCTGCATATTCGGGATGGTCGATTTCGCCAATCGCTCCTTCGTAATGAACAGGGCGGGTATTGTCGAATTCTTGAAGCCAGGCAGCCATTACTGCATGGTTTGGTCCTTGTCCGGCTTCGTTACCTAACGACCAACTTACAATTGATGGATGATTTTTGTCGCGCTCGGCCATGCGTATGGCTCGTTCCAGAAAAGCTGCTCCCCATTCAGGATCGTTCGAATATTTACCACCTACACCGTGTGTTTCAAGGTTTGCTTCGTCTATTACATACAAGCCATATTGATCGCATAACTCATAAAAATGAGGATCGTTGGGGTAGTGAGATGTGCGAACTGCATTGAAATTAAGTTTTTTAAGTTGAAGTACATCTTGCAGTATTTCGTCACGGGTAACAGTTTTACCGCCGGTTTCACTATGGTCGTGACGATTAACGCCTTTCAGTTTTACATGTTTACCGTTCACTTTAAAAACTCCGTCATCAATGCTTACTTGTCTGATGCCTATTTTGTATGAAACCGCTTCGTTCGTATTTCCGTTTTCGTCTTCGAGCCAGGTAACAAAAGTGTATAAGTTTGGTTGTTCGGCACTCCATAGCATTGGGCTTTCAACTTCTCCGCTCATTAATGAAAAATAAACATTATCGCGTTGTGGATAGCGTTCGTAAACAATCCGGTTAGCTGGCGTTTCAATGGCATCTGTCCATACCTTTGTGCCATTTGCTGCAAACAATTGACCTTTAACTTTCCAGTTTTTTAGATCGGTTTTGTTGATGTTGTCAATTTCTGGTCGTACTTCAATACGTGCTGTAGTGTTGTCTTCGTTAAGGTAAGTACGGACAAAGCAATCTGAAATTGAAACTTTTGGCACAGCCCTGAGGTAAACTTCACGGTACAGACCGCTCATACGCCAGTGATCCTGGTCTTCGAGGTATGAGCCATCGCTCCATCTGAATACCTGAGCTGCGATGGTGTTTTTACCTTCTTGTAAAAAAGGAGTAATATCAAATTCAGCAGGCAGACGACTGTCCTGACTGTAGCCAACTTCTCTGCCATTTACCCATACATACATGGCAGACGAAGCACCACCAAAATGCAGAATTATTCGTTTGTCGTTCCATTTCGCAGGAAGTTCAAACTCTTTTAAATAAGAACCTACCGGATTTTCGCGCTCAATATAAGGTGGGTTAACCGGAAAAGGATATTGCGAGTTAGTATAAATTGGTGTTCCGTATCCCTTCATTTCCCAGCAAGAGGGTACTTCAATTTCGTTCCACTTTGATGCATTGAAATCTTTTTCCATAAAGTCAAGAGGCCGTTGCGACGATTCAGGTACAAAGTTGAATTTCCACTGGCCATTCAACATTAGTAAATTGGATTGTGTCCGGTTAACAGTTAGGGCATCTTCAATGCTATTGAATGAATAGGCTGTTGATCGTGCAGGAAGTTTGTTTTTTTCAAAAACCCTGATGTTCTCCCAGTCATTGCCGGCCAATAATGTGCTGCTGCATAAAAATATTAAAAACAGCGTTGTAAATAAATTTCTCATAGTGCTCATGTATATGATTGTTGTTTGTAAGTTCGAATATGCAATCAAAAGTACGAATGATATTCGTAATGAGCTGTTGGAAAATTAGCAATATAATATAACATTTTCGAAAAAAGCCATGTTAAAGTAAATCTTGGCTTTTCGTTATATGCATATTTGTTACAGCTTATTCTTGTAGCTTATGGTAGCAGCAATCATAGATGCCTGTTTTATACGGTCGGCCATTCCAATTCCGTTGCGCATGCTGCCGGCTAAAATTAATCCCGGATATTTTTCTTCCAGTTCTTCAATGGTCTCGAAACGTTTTTTCGAATCGGCTCCGTATTGGGCTATGGCATTGTGGTATCTGAATATTTTCAACATGTCGGGGTTGAAACCGTCAAGCTTCATCATGTCGGGGATTTCATCTTTAAGCATGTCGATAATTTCATCATCGCTCATATTGTACTGTTCGGGCATGCGTGTGCCGCCCATAAATACCGATAACAAAGCTCCGTTTTCAGGTGCACGGTCTTTAAAAAAGGATGAGGTGAAAAGAACCCCTAAAATGCTCCGGTTTTCTTTTGATGGAACCAATCCACCGAATGCTTTGATGTCGCAACCCTGCCATTTGTTGTAGCCCAAAATAACCTGTACAATTTTTGCATATTGCAAGTCGGTAATGGGCTTCAGCGTTTCAGAATCGATAAAGGGGAGCAATTTCGGCAATGCATAAGCACCTGTTGTTGTTATTACAAATTCAGATTCTATTTCGATAACTTTTCCGTCGCATTTCGTTTTTGTAATATATCCGATATCGCACCGGTTGATATTTGTATCGTTGCAGTTAGTGAAAATATTTGTTTCACCAACCGATTGCGCAAGGGCGTTGGTTAAGCTTTGAAGGCCGCCCTCGGCTGAGAACACATCTTTAGTTGCTTTTTGCAGGCGAGGGTTGTTCTTTTTTTCTTTGGCTTTGGCCATTGATCCTTTGATAAAACTACCGTATTGCTGTTCGAGGTTGTAGAGTTTTGGCAG
>JAQICD010000136.1 GCA_027858715.1 Prolixibacteraceae bacterium | reverse complement strand
CACAACGTACTCGAAGAAACCGAAGATGGCGACAACCTCGAAGTTATTCTTATAAAAGGGCAATGCATGAAAACTAACTATTGGTACAATGAGGGTATTAATTATACTGAACTATATGTGAGGTAATGAGATAAAACAGTAGTTTGACCCGAAAATATCATTTAACAAACCACAAATACGAATTAGCACTCAGCCGTAATTTTTATTGAACAAATAAGCACATAGAACCTCTATGTATCTTTTTGTTTTGAATTGAACATACGTTTGATTACAATTGATATTTAAGCCAAAGAAACACCTATTTTAGCTTTCGGAAATGGCAAACCAAAACATTGTAATCATTCAATTCAAAATATATGATAAGGATTAAGAACCTGTGCTTATTTGCATCATTCATTTCAATACTGCTATTTATTGGCTGTAATTCGGGCAATTCGGCAGAAACAGAAACAGAAAAGTACAACTGGAAAAATGTAACCATCACAGGTGGTGGCTTTGTCGATGGCATCATTTTTCATCCAACCGAATCTGGGCTTCGCTATGCCCGCACCGACATGGGGGGTGCTTACCGCTGGGAAGAAAGCGAACAGCGCTGGATACCGCTAACCGACTGGATTTCGTACGACGACCGCAACCTGATGGGCATCGAAAGCATTGCGCTTGATCCCAATAATCCCGACAAACTAATCATGGCCTGTGGCACCTACACCGACGAAGAAACACCCGATGGCGAAATACTGGTTTCGACCAACCGGGGCGAAACATTTACCCGCATTAAAATACCCGTAAAATTTGGTGGCAACGAGAATGGACGCGGCAATGGCGAGCGAATGATGATTGACCCCGCAAACAGCAACATCGTTTACCTCGGCACACGTCATGCCGGCTTATGGCGAAGCACCGACGGTGGATACAACTGGCAACAGGTTGAATCTTTTCCCGATGTAAGCGAAAGTGCCCCCGATTCACTCACCCAACAGGATCTGGGTTTCTGGAACTGGGCTTTCAGGGGCAGCGGTATCTTCTCTGTTATTTTCGACCCTGCATCGGCTAACAACAATGGCAGCCAGACAATTTATGCCGGCGTTTCAATCATGAATCGCGAAAATATATTCCGCTCAACCAACGGAGGCCTTACCTGGCAAGCACTGCCCGGACATCCGACTCAATACCGCCCAACCAGCGGCGTTCTTTCTCCCGACGGCAATCTGTATTTCACTTACGGAGATGTACCCGGCCCCTACATTATGAACAATGGCGGAGTTTGGAAATTTAACACAAAAACTGAAAAATGGATCGACATCACACCCGATTCTCCCAGCCCCGATAAAGGCAAAAAATTTGGTTATGCCGATGTTGCGGTTGATCCGTCGAATCCTCAAACCATCATCACCAGCGTGTTTCATCGATCGCACCAATACGGAAGCGACGACATATACCATTCGACCAACGGAGGCAAAACATGGACAGCTGTTTTTACCAATGGCACAACTTTCGATTATTCGAAAGCACCTTACATACAACATACGCCCATCCATTGGATGTTCGACATAGAAATTAATCCGTTCTACCCCGATCATGCCATTTTCACAACCGGCTTTGGTGGCTTCGAAACATTTAACCTAAGCAATGTTGATAAAGGAGAACCAACCTCGTGGAGTGTTTACACACAAGGCATTGAAGAAACTGTACCGCTCGAACTTTGCAGTCCGCCAACCGGTGCAAACCTGATTACAGCCATTGGCGACTATGCAGGTTTTGTTCACTGGAATCTCGACAAGGCTGAAGAAGGCCAGTATTTTACCAATCCTTATTTTGGAAACTGCGACGGCATTACCTGTGCGTGGAAAAATCCGGCAGTACTTGTCAGGGTAGGCATTGCATCGGGGCATCATGGCGGCAGTAATATTGGCTATTCGACCAACTACGGCAAAAGCTGGCAAGCAGCAAATATGCCAACACCCGCAAGCAAACATGGTCACATAGCAGTTTCGTCCGATGGAAAAACCTGGGTATGGACACCCCAAAACCAGCACCCGTTCCGCACAAACAACTTCGGCGAAAGCTGGGAAATTATCGAAAATATTCCTATAGGTACGAGGGTGATAGCCGACAAGGAAAACCCATTGAAGTTTTATGCAGCCGATTTGTACACAGGCATCCTTTTCAATAGTTACGACGGAGCAGAAACATTTGAAGCAACAGAACTGGATCTTGCAAAAGGCACATTCAGTAAAGAACTTAAAATGAACGACAAACGGGGCGACAAGCGTGGAGGACAAGACCACATTTATGCAACACCAGGCTACGAAAACGACCTATGGATAGCCGCTTACGATGGCTTGTACCACGCTCCGAAAGGGAAAAATATCGAATTACTCAACCAGGTAAGTGAAATTCATGGCTTTGGCTTTGGAAAGGAAGCGCCCGGTAAAAAATACCCGGCACTGTACCTGATTGGAAAAGTAAACGGAGTTCATGGCATTTTTCGATCAACCAACAAAGCTAAAAACTGGATACGAATTAACGACGACCAGCATCAGTGGGGCTTGCTGCTGCACATTACCGGCGACCCTAAAAAATACGGGCGCGTTTATGTAGGAACCCACGGCAGGGGCGCGTTGTACGGTGACCCTACAAAATAAGAAATCCAATAACAACACACTCTTTTCTTTTATTTACATCATTTCATTTGAAAAAGGGGCTGATATTTCAGTTCCTTTTTTATTACACCGACAAAACACTTAATTTTGCCATCTCAGTTAAATTCAAAATCTTAAAAAGAAAAAAATGATAACAGCAGAGATACACACCGAAAAAGGTGTAATGAAAGTAAAATTTTACGAAGAAGACGCACCCGGAACAGTAGCCAATTTTGTTAAACTTGCCGAAGATGGTTTTTACGACGGACTTACATTTCACCGGGTAATTCCAAACTTTGTAATTCAGGGTGGTTGCCCCGATGGCACAGGCGCCGGGGGACCGGGTTACAGCATTAAATGCGAGCTTGACGGCAACAACCAATATCACGACCGCGGTGTATTATCAATGGCGCATGCCGGTCGCGACACAGGCGGTTCGCAGTTCTTTGTTTGCCACAGCCGCGAAAACACAGCCCACCTCGACCGTCAACATACCTGTTTTGGGAAAGTTTTTGAAGGACTCGAAGTTATTGACAACATTAGACAGGGCGACGAGATTGAGAAAATTTTAATTTTTGAAGACTAAGAAACTCGTTTAAGTGAATACATTATAATGAAGCAGGATGAACAAAACATCCTGCTTTTTTTATATATCTTTGTTTATTGAATCAAAACCTAACTTCAATGAAACGAGTTCGCATCATTATTCCACTTCTTATTGTAGTCATTCTCCTGGGAGGTTTTCTGTACATGAACCCTCTCCTGCCAATCATCACCGGCTATTCAGCCAAAAACCTATCATCGGGTGTGCTAGTGGCCAATCGCACACAGGAATCAATGGAGGAAACCGATCTAAATTTCTCGTTTATCAAATACGTAAAAAACAAAATCGACAACCAAAGTAAAACCGTAAAAAGTCGTTTCCTCTGGCACACATCGCGCACAACCTTCGTGAATGGCTATGGCAGCATCCTGATTAACGACTATTCAGAAAGCGACATTCAAGCACGCCCCTACCCTGTTGTACCGGTTTTGCCCGAAAACCCCGATACCATTGACTGGCCCATGGGTGATGTTATTGCCGATACCATTCCTTCGGATATTAACACCAAACAACTTAACCGGGCTATTGAACAGGCATTTGCCGATACCATTCCGTATAAAGGCACTTTTGCGGTAATGGTAACGTACAAAGGTCAACCCGTGGCTGAAAAATACGCCGAAGGTTTTGGACCCGGCAACAGGTTTCTTAGCTGGTCGATGGCCAAAAGCTTTACCAATGCCCTTACAGGAATTTTGGTTAAAGATGGCAAACTCGATATTAATGAACCTGCCGGTATTGAAGAGTGGCAAAACGACGAACGCCGCAACATCACCATCAATAACCTGATGCACATGAACAGTGGGCTGGAATGGAATGAAGACTACGGAAACAGCTCTGATGTGAACAACATGCTGCACAAAGAGGGCGACATGGCTCAGTTTACCTATCAAAAACCATTAGAAGCAGAACCGGGAACATTTTGGGAATACTCGTCGGGGGCTACAAACGTTGTGAGTTACCTCATAAGAAAAGCCATAGGCAACGATTCTGAATATTTAGCTTTTCCACGCAATGAATTATTCAACAAAACAGGTATGCGCAGCGCTGTTTTCGAAGTTGATGCATCAGGCACTTTTGTAGGGTCATCATATTTATATGCCACTATGTGCGATTATACAAGATTTGGTTTGCTGTACCTGAACAACGGCAACTGGCAGGGCGAGCAAATTCTGCCAGAAGACTGGGTAGAATATTCTACTACAACGGCAAATGGTTCTGAAGGTAAATACGGTGCTTTTTTCTGGCTTAACAAAGCCGGAACAGATTACCCCGATGTGCCCCGCGACATGTATTGCTGCCGCGGTCACGACGGACAATTCATCTACATTATTCCATCGAAAGAACTGGTAATTGTACGCACCGGTTTCTCGAAAAAAGACGAATTTGACCAAAACAGATTTATAGCCGGGATAATTGATGCGATTGAGTAAAAGAGACGTGTCATAACTAACTTCTATAAATTATTTCAGAATTTTAAGTATTTTTGTTAAAACAACTAATTTCAAGATGATTAATAATAATTCAAATACATTATCAATTATTAAAGATACTGCCAACAGGATAATTCCGAACAGTAGAGTTTTACTCTTTGGCTCTCGTGCAAGACGAGACAACAATATTGATAGTGATTATGATTTTCTTGTTATTACTAAAGACACAGTTGATATACGAAAAAAAGATTGATGAGATTCTCGAATCAACATAAAGACTACTTCATAGTGTTACCATTTGAACGAGAAAAAGAATATGCAGTAAATTACAAAGAAACATTATTGCGCAATAAATTTTATGCTGATTTTATTGTGTAGAATAAGATGAATGCCCCCAACGGTGGCAAACAATAATAACCTGGGGAGAGTGAGGCATGAACGTACCCCGGGGATAAGATAGCACCACCTCCACCTCCGGCTACGATATAATGTTGAAAAAGCACAACCGTTTCATGGCCGGAAAGCAGAATTTTTATTCAATTATACCATTTCTTCATTATATTTAGGCCACAAATTATAAAAAATTCAGAACAATCATGAAAATTATTTGTATAGGCAGAAATTACGTAAAACACATTGAAGAACTGAACAGTGAAAGACCCGATGAACCGGTGATTTTCATGAAACCTGATTCTTCTATACTAAGAAAAAACAGGCCATTTTTCATTCCTGATTTTTCGAATGACCTGCACCACGAAATAGAACTGGTATTAAAAATTGACCGTTTGGGTAAAAACATTTCCCAAAAGTTTGCCCACCGCTATTACAGCTCCATTGGTTTAGGAATTGACTTTACCGCCCGCGACTTACAAAACAAACTGAAAGACAAAGGCCTGCCATGGGAAAAATCAAAAGCCTTCGATTTTTCGGCAGCCATCAGCAACGATTTCATACCGCTAAAAAAATTGGATAAAGAAAATATCAACTTCAAACTTGATATTAATGGTGAAACCAGGCAAACCGGAAATTCAAAACACATGATTTTCCAGTTTGATGAGCTGATAGAACATATCTCTAAATTTTTCACGCTAAAAACCGGTGATTTAATCTACACCGGAACCCCCGCGGGAGTTGGTCCGGTTAAAATAAACGACAGGCTTGAAGGATTTATTGAAGATCGCAAAATGTTCGACTTTCTTATAAAATAGATTGTGAGATGTGAGATATGAGATGTGAGATGTGAGATGTGAGACTTGAGACTTACAAGCAAAATAATACTACACTTGTATTTTGTTTAAGACACGTTTGATCTCATAAATTAAATGTTATTCAAACACTTACAATGCTTTAAAGAAGCACGGATAGAACTAAGGAAAAATAATACACGAAAGCCCGTCATTTTTTAAAAAAGACCTTTGGCAGAAAGAAGAATTGCGTTATATTTGCAGCGCTGTTAAGGCAAGCACACGGGTGTAGCTCAGTTGGTAGAGCACTGGTCTCCAAAACCAGGTGTCGGGAGTTCGAGCCTCTCCTCCCGTGCAAGTAAAAAACCCCGTTAATCGAACGATTGGCGGGGTTTTTGATTTTTGACACAGAAGTATCTTTTCTCCAAAAAATTTAACAAAACTGAAAGCTACAAGATTATTGGAATATGCATGGAAGTCCACAATAACCTTGGTTCGGGATTCCTGGAAATTGTATATAAAGACGCATCGCAATATGAATTTCATGCAGATTTTGTCGTATATGGCAAAATAATACTGGAGGTAAAAGCAGTTTCTGAAATATATGACAAATCAATTGCACAAGCCCTAAATTATTTAAGTTTTTCATGATGTAAACTTTGGAGAGCTAAAACTTAACTACAAACGAATGATAAAATAAACTCGAAATAAATTCCTATAGCGTACCGATGTACATCGCGGACGCGCATCCTGACTTTGAATTTGTAATCTAACAATTTAAATTCATTTTCAAATTGGGATAATGCCGATATAGAAATTGTAAGCCAGAATGAACGAAGTGAAATCCAGGCTCAAACAAATTCATAATCGGCATTTCCGGCATACCAAAACAAGTTCAACATCCATTCCCGGCGGCTCCCTGGCACTTCCTTAATTGCCTTTATAATGGCTTTACTGGTAAACTTCTTGAAATCGCGTAGGATGTCTGATAAACTATCTTTATCAGTCGCACTGGAAATTAAGTGTAAATGATTGCTCATTAAACACCAGCAATAAACTTTTAAGCCTTTTTCATTAATGCAATAGTTTAATGAATCGACAATAATTCGACGATATACAGGGCGAGTAAAAATATCTCCCGATGGCTATCGTGGACCATTCTACTATTGTTAGTGTGCAGTAGTAGGCATATCCCGGCGATATTTTATTTTTATTTCCCATGCTTTAAAAATATGAAAAACATTTAATAATGGGATCACAGATCCCAAGCCAATAGGCGCGTTAAGTAGTTTAAAATATTAATCTTATTGGTAAAAAAACAATTATTTAGGCTCTATGTATTTTTTAAGGTTATTTACATAGTCCTCAAATGCTTTTATCCCTTTTCTTGTAATTGATATAGAAGTATTGGGATAATTATTTTTGAACGATTTTTCAACTTTAATATACCCTGCCTTCTGCAACTTTTTTATTTGGATACTTATATTGCCGGCAGCAGCATTGGTCGATTCTTTAATAAAGCTGAAATTAGCTTCATCAACTGTCATTAGTATTGATACTATTGACAACCGGAGCTGCGAGTGTAGTATAGGGTCTAAATCTTTAAACATTATCTTTTCTCCGTGTTATATTAAGGAGTATTCCTGGTATTATAAAACCGACCACCGCTCCCAGCATCAGGCTTAACCCATAATAATTAGGGTGAACCAGGAAAGTAGCGAACCCTATCAAATTCAATATAAAACCACCAATTGCTATCGGTTTAAATTTGATTAATACTCCAATCATGATTAAAAAAAATGCAAATAAAATTAAAAAAATTGGGGCAAGTGCATTACCAAGTTGATTGCCAAAAAAAACAGCTAAAATAAAAAAATTCAGACCAACTACCCATCCCATTGTTCCAACGGTAATGCCTAATACAGTTAGTGGCATATTCTTTTTTACTTCTCTCCTGGTATATATTAATGTATAGATTACCCCAATCGAATATAAAATATTTGTCCAGGCTATATCAAATTTTTTGTATAATCCGACTAGTGAAAGAACATACTGACTAGAAACTACAATAAAAATCAAACAACCCCATACAATTAGTATGTGTCCATTCTCCTTGAATCGTTCTTTAGTCTCTTCTATTGTTTTTGATATCAATAAGAGACTTTCTTCTGGTGTAAAAGATGTTTTGTCCATTTTATTATGCTTTTTTAAATTAATAATTATACAAATATAAAGTAGTTAATTTTATTAACCAAATAAAAATTGATATTTTCTATATTAAGGACAAATAATAAGGTATTTTTGGATAAAAAGTAAAAAAAATAACATAACAACTAGCCACAACACTTAGCTTTCATTCATAAGGGTTTCAGAGGTTAGCGATCGGTATTTAAAACGGAACGGGTGTCCGCTTTGCTCCCGATTTTGCAATTGAACGTATCAAATTTGGTGGGTAACATGATAAAATTAAATCCCGCAATCCCTTACGAAATCATACACTAAACATTAGCAAGTATAAAAAAGAAGCACCCTGCATATAATAAACAATAATATGAAAAAAATTATTCTGATTTTTTTTGCATTTATTACAACTTCACTATTTGCGCAAAAAGAAAGTATTTCATTTTTTAAAGAGAAACTAAATTATTATGGAGCATATTCAGGAAACAACATAATTAATCCTGGATTAGACTTTGGAGCAAATTACAATCTGTTTATAAAAGAGAAACAAAGACAAAAGAGGAAAAAACAGAAAATAATAACCCATCAACTCGATTCGGACGGAAATATTGGATTTTACTGGGACCCATTGAATCACTGTGGATTATATACCAATTATGGGTTAACATATATCAAAACAAAAACCAAAGGACTTCAATTTTATGCTGGGTTGAATCCATTAGGTTACTACCGGTCATTTTTACCAGAGACCTACGAGGTAGATGAAAACTGGGAAGTTGAGAAAGTGTTTTTAGCAGGTCGTAGTTATTATGCACCTTCATGTAATCTGGGTATTGGACATACAAGACCTGATAAATTTCTTAATGCTTGGTATTTAAAGTTTAAAACCATAATTCTTACACCATACAACGGACACTCCATGCCATTATTTTTTATTGAATATGGTTACCGTTTTAATTTAAAATGATTATGAGAAATATAATATTTGCACTTTGCAGCTTAGTGATATTTTCGTTAATAACATCGTGTGAAAAAGATGATGTGTCCAAACTTAAAGATAATCTTTATGTGCGCAGAAACGGAGCTGATATACCCACTTATGTTTATGGTAATGGTTCTGAAAAGGTGTTTTTAGTATTTTTGCATGGAGGACCAGGAGATCCAACTCTTTTTTTTAGAAGTTCAAAGTCTTTTAAGAAATTGGAGGAAGATTTTGCGCTTGTATATTTCGAGCAACGTGGTCAGGGTAATTCGCAAGGTCACTATTCAAAAACCGAAAACAATATTTGGGAAGCGGCAAAAGATGTAAAAGCACTTGCTTTAATCTTAAGAAAAAAATACGGAGAAGACATTAAACTGTTTCTAATGGGGTATAGTTGGGGTGGAGCTCTTGGCTTTTCAACACTGCTAATTGACAATGAGGCACAGGGATTATTTCGAGGCTGGATTGACGTTAGTGGTTGCCATGATATTCCAATGTCAACCCAAAATACAATCAATTTGATAAACGAAGTTGGCCAGGAACAGATTACGCTTGGTAATAGTGTTGATAATTGGACAGGAGCAATTCAAAGAGTAAACAAGCTTGAAATTTCTACGTTGGATGATGTCTTGAGTTTAACCAGAGAGTCAAGTAGAGCTCAAAACAGACTTAGGAATGATAATATAACCAATAACTCTGAAGAGATTAGTTTGGAATCTAAGCAGTATCTATATTTAATAGATACTCCAATTACCACCATTATAAATGCAATAAATTTTAGGAATGATATAAATAATAATCAAAACTTTTTTGTTGATTTTTCGCTTACAGACAGTTTGCATAAAATTACATTGCCAACCTTATTTATATGGGGCAAGTATGATATGCAAGTGCCGTCACCTTTGGCAGATACAGCATTTAATAGGATAAGTTCAGATACAAAAAAGATAGTTATATTAGATAGATCAGACCATGCTATGATTGCTCAGCAACCTGATGAATTTGTAACCGAAGTGATTGATTTTATTAATGAGAACAAATAATTTACGCTAGTTCAACAATTAGCAACATTATACATAAAATTAAAAACAGAAACCAGTTATGAGAAAGATAAGACTTATTGAATTGATTATTATAGGATTTACAGTCTTTTCTTGTCAATCAAGATTTGATTTAAAATCAGACAAGTATCTTAATGAGATATTCTCAAAAGATGAGGTTAAAGAAATTGAAAAAATGATTAGCTATGTGGATGATATAGTTATAGAAAACACAGACAATAAAAACATTAATCAAGCTTATCATCAATTCTTAGACAAAATAAACCAGACCATTCAGGACAGCTCCAGATTTCTTGTACCTTTCGAAGAAGAAGAAAAATATGAATTTCTTGAAAGTTTAGATTCGTCAATTTTTAATGAATTCTGGTATATGGGAAATCATATAAGAATGTCTAGATATAAAGATTCGATTTACAAAGATTTGGACAATTATAAACATTTGAATCTAAGACCATACGGAAAATACCTTGATTATTTAGAGAAAATAGGAGAAGATGATGAGTTTTACAAATCATTAAAAGAAAGTTTAAAAGTCGCAGGAGATTTACCTGCAAGTACCGCAATTTGGTTTCCAATGAATCATAAAGAATTTGATTTTACTATTCCAAAAAACAGATTGTGGGCAACCATTTACATCTTAAGGATTGAAGAACATCACGATAAAAAGATGGAGAGATATTTGAAACAAAAAAATTCTATGCATAATGTGCATATTTCAAAGCGGTTTCAGTGCGGTAATCAACGGCGGATTCTCGCATCGTCGTTTCATTCAGTCCTACCGGACGTGAACGCTCACCGAAATCCACTTCGAAACATGCACCAAACGTTAGCACAAATTTAAAAACACACCATGAGAAAAATTATATTATTAATAAGTCTATCTCTTTTAACTCAATTTCTGTCAGCACAAATTGAAATGCCACCAAATAATTCTATTTACAGTACAATTACCTGTTATGGACCTCCAGGATTAGATGGTGCTGGCTGCTATGGAAACCAACCCGACACAATCAGATACAGTGACACTTTGATAAATAGTATAAAATATCAAAAGTATTCTGAAACTTATTTGGCTAGGTATGAAAAAAAAAGATACATAGTAATTGATAGTGCTTTTGAAAATAATGAATATGTTCTTTATGACTTTAATTTAGAAGTAGACGACACTCTTCATTTAATGCCGTTAGATGAAGATTTAATAGTAACCTATAAAGATGTGATTATTATTGAAAATGGAGAATCAAGAATCCACATGAAACTAGATGGTAAAACAGGCAATACTGAATGGATAGAAGGTTTAGGTGATATTTGGAATGGATTCAATTATTATCATCAATTTGGACTTTACGATATTCATACTTCAATAGTATGTATTCGAGATAATGAAGATTATCTTTATAAATCACCCACTTTTAATGGTTCTTGCGAAGACATTGCAAATTATGCTAACCCTTGGACAAATATTGATTTAATTACAAACGATTTTAGTGTTTGGCCTAACCCATTTAAAAATCAAATTAATTTCTCAAACAATCAAGAAAATGAATACATAATTTACAATTTTAAAGGTGAAATCCTTAAAAAAGGAAATTGTGAAAGCATAAATACTAGCGATTTGAAACAAGGTATTTATTTTATTGAGGTTACTATTGATAGTAAAAAGAAACTATTTCAAATAATTAAACAATAAACTTGTGCTAACGCAATATACGTAAGCCGGGGGATGTGGGTATTTTAAAGTTTTGTACATTTACTCAAAATTGAAACGGTTTGACAAGTTGGAGCTTCGAAATCCCGTCCTCCGCATATTGCCACCGTTACCATTAATTTTAAAAGACGACCTAACACTTAATAAATGAAAAGAATTTTAATAATTATATTGCTATCAACGACTACTTTAACCATTTTTGCCCAGACACTTGATTCAATTTATAGAATTAAACCCGACAGGCTTCCTCTTTGGACTGTTTGTGTGCCGGGAGCATCATATTTTCATCAAAAGAAATATGTAGAAGGGAGTCTATTTGCATTATTGGAAGTAAGTAGTATCTATGTGGGACTAAAATATAAAAACGAATTAAAAAGTAACAATAATTCTCCTTATTACAATTTTCCATTGGCTATTGGACAACAAGCGTTTCAGATTGAAAAGTTAGCCAATTTTAGGAGTCATTTGGAACAAGTGCAATATAGACATCCTGATTTTAAATATGATAATATTTCAGAGAAAGATTTGTTTCTAGCTCCATTTAAAAAGGAAAATATATTAACACCTATTACTGGTATTATGGTATTTGTTGCAGGAGTAACTTTAGCAGGTAATATGTATTTGGGAAATCAAAACAATGCCCCACGTATTTCAGTTGTAGACCAAATGTCTTTTGCATCAGAATACATACCTAGAAACAATGCATTAGCAATGTATTGTCCACTTGGTTTAGTACAGGGTTGGGGTGCTGGTATTAGTGAGGAGTATTTGTTTAGAAATTGGCTAATGCCGCTATTAGATTACAAATACGGAAAAAATAAAGGATTGATTTTTTCAAGTTTAGGGTTTGGTGCTTTTCATTTCCAGAATTATTTCAAAGCAAACAGCAGAGAAACTAAAAATGCAGTACTTCTTCAAGTTGCAACAACTTCACTTGCAGGATTTGCTTATGGGTTGGATGTACAACGCAGAAATTATAAAATCGGCCCTGCAGTTGCTGCTCACGCATGGTATGACATGGTTGTAATGGTTGGTTCTTTTTTGATTAATCCAGAAAACAACTATTTAGGAGTTAGACTTAGAATTGGAATTAACTAATAGAAACAAAAAACTAATGGTAACACTTTTGCATATTCCATAGGGGTTTCAGTGGTATGCAAGCAGCGGTTTTCCGCTCATTCTCCCGTCCGTACCCGGACAGAGAATCATACGCAAACCTTACGCAACATTCAATTTTTCGTTATTGCGGTAATTAACCTTTAAAACATATAATATGATTAGCAGGATTAAAAATTTTATAAAAGGTAAAAAGAGAATTTTTTATGATTTGTGTAAATCAAATAACCTAACCTTAAGCTATCCAGATAACCAAACCGAAATTGAAATTTTAAAAGACATTTTCTGTGACAGAGAGTATGCAGATTTCTTTCCTTTTTATAAAAAGGCTACAATAATTGATATTGGAGCTCATTATGGCTATTTCTCTATATTTGCAAAAAACAATGTAGATGAAGACTCAAAAATATTTACCATAGAACCCAATAAAGCAAATTTCAAACAACTTGAGAAAAATATTTTCGACTGTAAAATTAGTAACATTAGCTGTTACAATTATGCCATTGGAGATATAAATGGTATTTCTAGACTTTATCAGGGACAAAAGATAAATCATTCAATTATTGAAAACTATCCTTTAGCCGATAATAACATTGAATCTGAAGAGGTTGAAGTTAGGACATTGGAAGAGTTAATTAATGAACTAGGTTTAAAGCACATAGATTTCATTAAAATGGACTGTGAGGGGGCTGAATACTCCATTTTTAATAGTACTCCAGATTCAATCTTTGATAAAATTACAACTATTTCAATGGAATTTCATGATCTAAAAGATAAGAACTTTACTGCACAGGATCTAATTTCAAAGTTGACGGAAAATAAATTTAGAATAGTCAAATTTCATTATGAAAAAACTTCAATGAATCTCAATTATGGTAAAATAATTGGCACAAAAATATAGTATAAGAAATTATAACAACCGCTAACAAACACGCAAAACAGTGAAACACAACGTGTAAACTGTGCTTACAACTCTTTCCAGGGTAATTTGGTGCATTTTATCCAAGACAAGCGCCTCCAAGCATGTTAAGCATATATACCAACAACAAGAAGTTTATTACTCTTTAATGACTATTCTTAATTCTACACAAATATGATTACCTTGGCTTTTGCTTAATTTATATTCACAATTGACGACATAATAACATTAAAAAAGTGGACAAAATAACGCATATAAACAAGTTGTGCCGCATGCAATGAAACAATCTGCTAAAATGAAACAGTTGGAATTAAACATAGAAAAGATTGCCATTATTGGAGAGCAAAAAGAGGAAGAAAATTTTGATTTCAGGATTTTCCTAAAAGGGCAAGATTTTGAGCAGGTTGATAAGATTGTTCATCGGCTTGATAAAGAAGTTAGGGCTCAGATTGATTGCGAGAAATGTGGAAATTGTTGTAAGTCATTAAGACCATGTGTAACTGATAACGAAATTGACACCTTATCTCGAATTGATAATTTATCACAACATGATTTTGAGAATGGATTTGTCGAAATTGATAATTTGGAGGGAATTAAATATTTGAAAGATACACCTTGTAAATACCTTGATGATAAATCTTGTTCAATTTATACAAATAGACCTAAAGATTGCAAATCATATCCTCATACTCAGAAAGAGGAATTTATAACTCGCACACTTGGTATGATTGAAAATTATGGAATTTGCCCGATTGTTTTTAATCTTTTCGAGCAATTAAAACATGAGTTAGATTATTAGAATTACTAGGGAAATGACATGAAAAATTATCACATACATAATAGACCAAATAGAGAACTGACTGATAAATCGGACATTACTAGAATACTAATTGAGGGTAAGTTTGCTGTGATTTCAATGTGTCGAGAGAATGAACCTTATATTGTTACGCTGAGTTATGGATATGATTTTGAAAATGAGACACTTTATTTTCATTGCGCTAAAAAAGGTCTTAAACTGGACTTTTTAGATTCTAACAAAAATGTCTGTGCTACAGTGATAAAAGATAAAGGATACGTGATTGATGAATGCGGTCATGAATATGAATCCGTTGTTTTCTGGGGTAAAATGCAAATTGTAAATGATTTGCAAGACAAGAAACATGGAATGAGTATATTGCTACATCATTTAGAGGATAAGGATTCTGTAATCAAGGATAAGCTATTGAAATCAGATGAATATTACTCAAAAATGGCAATACTGAAACTAAAAATTGGACAGATTCATGGAAAAGCTGGGCGATAGTAAAGTAAAGCACGACGGCACAACACATGGTATAGTGCATGCGGGTTTCAGCGGTTTTCGAAGGTTTGTGGCTCGTAAAAAAAGTCGGTGTAAACTGATAGGTTTTCGCTTCGTAATCCCGCACGACACCATAGTGTGCCGAGAAGTAGAACATCGGCAAAACAAAGTTCTACATGCTGTAAATAAGATGGTACAGCAGTTGTAAACAGACCCACCAATGTCGCATTTCAGGATGAGGCATTAAATCCGCCAGCTGGCGGAATCGCAAGCACGGTTCTCCCGCTTTGGCGGGACAGGTCGTGAGAGGCTCGGGGTGGAATTCCCCTTGTTTACTCGACTAATCTCCGTTAACGCCAAACAAAAAACAGGACATTGCACATTTAATTGTGCATTAAATACACATAAGTGTTGAATTTGTTGTGCATTTTGTATATTTGTGAAAAATAGTTTATCAAAACAATGAGAACACTTTATCAGAAATTTGAAACGCTTTTACAAAATACGACAACAGACTTTAAACGTTATTTGTACGAAGAAGTCTCGTGGGACAGCCGAATGGTTGGTATTATTGGCGCTCGTGGAGTTGGTAAAACAACAATGATATTACAACGCATCAAAGAAAAGTTAGATAGCAAAAAAGTGTTATATGTATCTGCAGACGATATGTACTTTAGTGAAAACAGACTTCTTGACTTAGCTGATGACTTCTATAAAAATGCAGGAGAATATTTGTTTATTGATGAAATACATAAATATAATGATTGGTCTCGCGAATTAAAAAACATTTACGATTCATTTCCTACTTTAAAAATCGTATTCACTGGTTCTTCTGTACTTGATATACTTAAAGGTTCTGCCGATTTAAGTCGTCGTGCAATAATTTACAAATTACAAGGACTCTCATTTAGGGAATATTTGAAATTCTTTCAT
>JAQICD010000104.1 GCA_027858715.1 Prolixibacteraceae bacterium | reverse complement strand
GTGAATTCTTTACTGTCTAATTTACTGGTGTGGTATGTGGTGTCAGTAAATTTTATCCCGTACTGGTAAAAGTTATTACAAACCGAAAGCTTTCCACAAAAAGCATCCCGGCGGCTTTTAACGTCCACTTTATCGTTGTCGTCATCGATCGCTTGTACCAATACAGGTACATTAAGCTCCGATAATTTGATGGAATTTACCACACCCAACTCATCTCCAAAGTTTGGAAGAATAACGATGATGCCTTCAATCAGGTCTCTGTTCTCTTTAAATAGCTCGGCACATTTAACAGCATCGGCATATCCCTCTATATTACCAGTGGGAGTTTGGTCTTCTGGCAGGATAATATAATTAAATCCCATGTCTTTCAACTTTTGCAACGCTTCGTTGCGGGCATTTACTGCTAACTTATAATTGAATATATTACGTGTAGCGATTATAACGCCGAATGTTTGCTTTTTTGCTTCCATCTTATTCGTATTTTTCTGATTTTCTTATAATCTTGTTCTTTCAACGGCTTTTTTCCATCCCTGGTATAATGCAGTTCGTTTCTCATTATCCATTTGAGAAGAATAGATTACGCCTTTGTTTCGTAATGAAATAATCTCGTCGGTGTCTTTCCAGAATCCTGTTGCCAACCCGGCCATCAAGGTTGCCCCCAAAGCCGAGGCTTCTTCAATATCGGAGCAATCGATTTCGCGGTTGAGCATATCGCTTTGAAATTGCATTAAAAATTTGTTGCGGGTAGGGCCGCCGTCAACACGAAGTATTTTCAATTCCACGCCGCCTTCCTCCTGCATTGGGTCGATGAGATCTTTTACCTGGTAGGCAATACTTTCTAGTGCAGACCGAACGATATGGGCTTTGTTTGTGTTTCGCGACATGCCCGAAAGGCTGGCACGAGCCACATTATCCCAGTAAGGCGCTCCCAAACCGGCAAAAGCGGGTACAAGATAAACACCGTTGTTGTTTTCAACTGAATTGGCCAGTGTTTCGGTTTCTGACGCATCACTTATAAGTTCCACATCGTTTTTCAGCCAGTTAATGGTATCGCCTGTGCAGTGGATATTGCCCTCGAAGACATAAAATATTTTCTTGTCTATTCCGTATCCTATTGAAGTAACTAGTCCGTCAGGAGCTTCTAGTGGCTTTTGACCAATATTCATCATTATAGAGGAACCTGTACCGTAGGTTGCTTTAGCCATGCCCGGTGTAAAACAGTTTTGACCAAAAAGTGCTGCATGAGAGTCGCCCATTAACCCGGATATGGGTATTGGGTTTTCAAAAAGCACATTGGAACTGGTGTAGCCGAAAATCTCGTTGCTAAAATGCACTTTGGGTAGCATGTTTTTGTTTAAGTCGAAAAGCTCAAGCAGTTCATCGTCCCATGTCAGGGTTTGAATATTGAACAGCAAGGTGCGGCAGGCATTGGAATAGTCGGTTGCATGGACTTTCCCGTTGCTTAGTTTCCAAAGCAACCACGAATCCATTGTACCGAAAAGTAATTCGCCATTATGCGCCTTTTCTTTCAAACCTTCAATATTATTCATTAGCCAGTGTAGTTTTCCGGCCGAAAAATATGGGTCGAGCATCAAGCCTGTTTTTGCTTTCACCTTATCGTTAAAACCCTTTTCGCGTAGTTCGTTGCAAATATCGATTCCGCGCTGACATTGCCATACGGCTGCATTGGCAACAGGTTTGCCAGTGTTTTTATTCCAAATAATTGCCGTTTCGCGCTGATTGGTAATGGCAATACTTACGAGCTGGTTTTCATTTACTGATTTTTCGTTTAAAATTTGTTTGATGGCTTTAATTGTGTTGTCGAATATTTCTTCGGCATCGTGTTCAACAAAGCCATCTTGCGGGTAATATTGTTTATGTGCAATGGTTACACGGTGCGCAACACGTGCACGTTGGTCAAACAAAATAGTTTTTGTTGCCGAAGTGCTTTGGTCGATAGCTAATATGTATTTTTCGTTGTTCATTTACTGATGTTACTGTTTGATTGTTTGATAGGAGCCTTCAAGCTTGAACTGGTATTTTCCAGAGCCAGCTTTTACGCTGTAGAAACCGTTGTTTTCTCCAATAAATTCAATGTTTTCGTATGTTTTTAACTCAGCACCATTAAGCGATATTTCGCCATTGGTGTAAGGAATATTGATGGTTGCTTTAGTGTTGGGTGGAATGCTAACATCTAACGACAGACCGTTTTCCGTTTTTTTCCAACATACAGAAGCTTCGCCGTACATGGTATGCAGTTTGGCTTTGGCATAAGAAAGTTCTTCGGGAATGAGCGGTTTTACGATGAAATGTTTATATCCCTGTTGCTCAGCATCTTTTTGAAGACCAGCCACGTTGTTGTACATCCAATTGCCTACAGCGCCGTAAGCATAGTGGTTAAACGAATTCATACCCGCATCCTGAAACGATCCGTCGGGTTTGATACAGTCCCAGCGTTCCCAAATGGTAGTAGCCCCTTTGGTTATTGGGTACAGCCACGAAGGGTAGCGTTTGTTAAAAAGCAGCTTGTAAGCCAGTTCGGGATATCCATTTTCGCTCAAAGCCTGGCATATAAGCGGTGTACCCAAAAATCCTGTGGTTAGATGCTCGAAATGCTTAACATCTTTTGCCAGCCTGTTGGCTGCGTTGGCCGTCATATTGTCGTTGTATAACCCAAACATTAGTGCCAGTGTATAGGCTGTTTGCGAGTTAGAAGTTATTCTGCCAGTTTCGGTAATAAATTCTTTCTGAAATGCTTGTTTTATTTTTGGGCGAATGGACATGTATCGTTCAGCATCGTCGGTTTTGCCAAGAATAGTAGCAATTTCCTGCATCAAACCAGTCGAATAATAAAAATAAGCTGTGGCTATCAAATCCTTCGCTGTATATGCCCCGGCATATCCGTAATCGGGAGCATTGTAGTGGTAGCTCATGTATTCGGCAAAAGCGAGCCAATCGCCAAAATGGAAACCATAATTGAAAATATAAGAGTTGCCCGAGTGTTTTATCATATATTCTTCCCAGGCTTTCATCGATTCGTATTGGTTTTCGAGAATGCGGCGATCGCCATAGGCCTGGTAAACCTCCCATGGAATAATGATGGCCGCATCGGACCAGCCGGTGGCACCATAGCCGTCGGACCAGCCTGTGCCGGCTCCGTCTTCCACTATATTTGGTACAACCCATGGAACACTGCCATCTTCTTTTTGGTCGATGGGGAAGTCTTTCATCCATTTGGTGTAAAACGGGGCTGTGTTCATGTTAAATACAGCTGTTGACGCAAATACTTGGGCATCACCTGTCCAGCCAAGGCGTTCGTCGCGCTGTGGGCAGTCGGTTGGAACATCGAGAAAATTACCCCGTAAGCCCCACTGGATGTTTTGTTGTAGCTGATTAATTAAGGAGTCGGAACATTCGAACGAGCCAATTGCTTCCATGTCGGAATGGATAACCAGTCCTTCGAAATTGTTGAGGGACAAGCTTCCCTGATAGTCGTTAATTCGAAGATATCTGAAACCGTGGAAAGTAAATCGTGGTGACCATTCTTCAATTCCATCACCTTTAAAAGTATAAACATCTTCGGCATCGGCTTCGCGAATGTTTTCGCGGTAGAAGTTACCATCCTTGTCGAGAACTTCGGCATGGTTTAAGTTAATGTTCTGACCTTTATTTCCTTTGAGTTTGAAACGAACAACGCCAACCATGTTTTGCCCAAAATCGACAACCTGCTCACCTTTTGGGGTGGTTATCAGTTTTACAGGTTTAATTGTTTCGGTAACACGTACAGGCGAACCTTCGGACGCTACGAGATTATTTTTCGGATAGTTAGCTATCGTTACGGGTTTCCATTTTGAGTTGTCAAAACCGGTACGATTCCAGCCTTCCATTTCGAGGTTGGCATCATGTTTTTCACCATTGTAGATATCTGATTTAAGTATAGGCCCCGTGGTCGATTTCCAGTTTTCATTGGTGACAATGGTTTGGATTTCACCATTGTCAAAAGTTATTTTTAACTGTGCCAGAAGGGCTGTCTTTTCACCGTAAGTATTTTTATTGCCCTGCCATGCCAGGTAGCCGCGATACCATCCATCGCCCAGGATAGCTCCTATGGCATTTTCTCCCTGTTTGATGTGGTTTTTAACATCAAATACCTGGTATTGAAGTCGCCCCTGATAGCTGGTCCATCCGGGGGTAAATATTTCGTTGCCGGCTTTTTGGCCGTTTATGCTTAGTTCATATAGACCGCGGGCGGTAACATATATTTTGGCATCTTTTACCGGAGAATTAATGCTGAATTGGTGTCGAAAGAAAGGGCAGGGTGTGGATTCGGAAACATTTTCATCGATGCTGCTTTCAATCCAATCC
This sequence comes from Prolixibacteraceae bacterium, assembly GCA_027858715.1. GTDB lineage: Bacteria > Bacteroidota > Bacteroidia > Bacteroidales > Prolixibacteraceae > Roseimarinus. The sequence goes on along the minus strand of JAQICD010000104.1, from coordinate 1,743 downwards.
GCCTTCCAGTCGTTAGGGGCAAGTAGTCCCATCGACCAGAAAGCAGATTGGCTCCAGTTGTATTCTTCTCCTTGATTATCCCACACTCTGACCCTCCAAAATACGGTTGTTTCAGATGTTAATGGCTTTCCATTGTATTCAACATGCGTTGATTGATCTGATTCAATTTTGCCGGAATTCCACAAAAGGTTTTCTTCTGCAAGCAGTTTGTCAGATGTTTGAGCACATTGAATTTGATAAGCCGTTTGAATGATGTTATACTTATCGGTTTGTAATTCCCAGCTAAGCCTTGGCTTAGTAGAACCAAGACCCAGTGGGTTTGTTTTGTATTCTGTTTTTAAATTTGTTAGCATGAAGTTGATTTTACCGTTTATTCTTCAAGTTTCTGGCTTTTCATCCAGAAGGGGGCAGTGACAAACCAAAGCACCATGCCTACGATCATAAGTGTAAAGTGCATTTGAAGCTCGATTTTACCTGCGTAAACCAAAGTTGCAGGAACAAAAGTTAGCAGTAGTCCGATTAAGGATATAATTTGCAATATTCGTTTTATCATGATATTCCCCTTTCTTTTATTAATTGTACGGTTTTGGGTGATTTTTGTTGTATGTAGCTTAAAATGAAATATAGCAAAGCTGCCAGTATCCATTCGGGAGCCACCAGGAATGTTAAGTCCATTTTGAAGGATGCCAACCATTGTGGTTGTTCTCCAAACATATTTTGTATTATAGGAATGTGGTCTTTTCCGTATATCATTACAGAAATCAAAAAAGGACCAAACCAGGCAATTGCTGATGGCCAACTGAACGACTTTCCTGCTTTTCCGGTAAAGTCGCTGATTAAACCCACTTTGGGAAACACCCACACTTCGAGAATGATGAAAGCTCCCAGCGGAATAAAGAATAAACCATTGTAGCTTACAATCCGGTCGAGATTGGCATTAACAGCCGGGATACAGGCTGTGACAATCATTATAGCACCAGCAGCAAATGTTACTTTCCAACGTTGCCAGTTTGGTGTGGCAACCTGGAATCCGAGTCCGGCACGATAAAGAGTTGGGTTGGCTGTTGTCCAGCCTGCTATAACCACACTAATGGCTCCTGCAAGTCCGGCGCCGTAAAGTGCAATAGTACCGGGTTGTGGGTTTGTAAAACCGTCGGCCAGGTAAGCAGCACAAAGAATTCCCGAAGCAATCCATGCACCGAAGTGTCCGAGAAACATGCCGAATGCAGAAGCAAAACCCTGTGTCCAGCTTTTCGCATAGCGGAAAATGGTTACATCGGCCATACCCAGGTGTTGAATTCCGTTGCAAAGCCAGGCAAATCCGGCCACATGCCAGAAGGTGTATTTAGAATTGTCGCCGATTGGCACGCCCGTGAAGATTTTGGTGTTTAGTATTTCCCAGAACCCATCGGTTGAGCCAATTCTAAGTTTTGCCAGTACAGCAATAGCCGAAGCAAAAAATACCAGTATCATCCAAGGAGCGCAAATTTTTGAAAAATGTGCAATTTTTTCAAAGCCTAAAACAGCCAGTGCTGAAATAACAATACCAACTATTACTGCGATTGCTATCCAAGGCATGGTTGGAAAGATTTCACCTGCTACAAAGTCGGGGTTGGGAATACCAAATGGGATAGAAATGGACGTAACAGCAACATTAACCATTGCCCCGGCCAACAGACACAAAATAGCAGCATAAAACAAACTATATGCAATGGTGAGATAAGGCCCGATAATACGTTTCAG
>JAQICD010000098.1 GCA_027858715.1 Prolixibacteraceae bacterium | reverse complement strand
CTACCCAGGTTATTTACATAGGCAACTGATTTTAAAAAGTAAGATTTTAATAAAACATTTCCGGTCTTTTTCGATTGACGGTAATGAAGTGAATTTTGGGTCAAAATTTTTCATGCTGTTTTAATTTGTTGGATAGTACAAGTATAATAATGTTTTTGATTATAAGGGAGGGGGGGGCAAAAATTATCCTTTTATTTGACGAATGGCTTGTTTGAAGTTATAAACAGCCTCAATGTTTTGACAAATATCAACAGATAACATCATTGCACTAATCAGTACAAGCTTACGTTAGCCGTGGCGGTGGTAAAATTGTGGCAACAGGCACACCCGAAGATGTGGCTGCCAGCAAAAAATCGATTACCGGGAGATATTTGAAGGAGGAGCTGGAGGTGTAAAAACACAAAGGTACACCAAGGATGGCACAAAGGAAAGATGCATGGTTGTCTGACCGTATTAAACCGAGTTAATACAATACTTAATCACTTTGCCCATATCTTCCCTCTACTATCCCTGTAACAGAAAGATCCTCATCAAGGTCAGGCCAATGCAAACCGGTTCCACCACAAATTATCTCGATGTTATTAATTTGTTCGTTAGTGGCATTTTTCAATTTTGTATTTGCTGAAACAGGGAAACGGATTTCTTTATTGTCTGACATAAGCATACAAATCATTCCATTTTCATGCCACGCCTTTTTTACAGTAAAAAGAAGTTCAGCTACCATGTACTTCATACCATTTATTTTTTATTAATTCAATATGTTTCTTTATTAACTTCTCTGCAATTTTCAAATCGTTCACCTTCATACCTTGTGAAAACTCCAATTCAATTGGTTCCAACCAATATTTAGCAAAGCCTCCTGCTTTTCTAACATGAATATGCATTGGCTCATCTCCTTCATTTGAATAAAAGAAGAAAACAAAACCTAATTCTCTAAAAACTTCTGGCATTTTTTATTGTAAATTTAAGAATTTTACCCACATAGCTAAACATTTATAAATTGAAAAAACAAGTATTTATTAAAACAAATTGCAAACTCGAACCATTTAAGAGCAATGGTAGTGGTATAGTTGTGGCAACAGGCACACCCGAAAACGTGACTGCCAGCAAAAAATCGATTACCGGAAGATATTTGAAGGAAGAGCTGAAGGTATAGAAACACAACTTACAATTTCAAATATGTCAATAAAACACCCGTTGCCGAAACGTAAAATAGAATCGACAACGGGAAGAATTTATTTTTAATAACAATTCACTCTAACTAATATCAAACATAGCATAAATTATAGATCAATAAATGCAACTTATCTATTATTGCTTTTTCTTTACACCTAACCTCATTCCAATTCCGTAAAACAGCTCAGTACTATTGATATCATATGACGAAAATGATCGATAACGAACCCCTAATGTGCAAAAAATTAAATTACTCGATTGCACTTTTATTCCGCCCTGATATAAAACAAAATTATAATTGGTTCCAGTAGTATTAGGCTCTCCAAAAGCACCTAAAAGCTCTACTCCGAGCTTATAATCTGTCGTAATTGGGTATAAATAATTAACTCCCACACCCAAACTTGTAGTATTATATGCAAAACCTGAAATCTCAGAATTATCGGCTAATACACCACTACCAATGTTAAGATACAATTCTATATTCTTTGGGAAAGCATATCCAAATCCAAAATTATATTGCTGAGAAATAGTATTACTCCCATTTAAATCTATAGTTGGCAACTCTCCTGATGTAGAAATAAAAAGTCCGATATCATCTTGAGCCTTTAAAGAAGAAACAGTTACAAAAAGTAACATCACTAATAATACTAAACTATACTTGTTTTTCATATTATTGAATTGTTAGTTAATAAATCAAACATTTACATTCAAACAAAAAATTATAATCCGACTACTCACAACAAATTACAACGATTAGCACTTTTTAGTTAACTTTGTGAACAGTGAGTTACAGCTCACTATTCATATTTAAATATTTGAATTTAAGGCAGCATGATTTTCGGATTGTGTTGCCTTTTTTTGCCAAATATTTTACAAGGCAATATTCTTGACAACCCGAATTATCTCCAGGTTATTTACATAGGCAACTGATTTTATAAAGTGAATATCGTTTACAGGAAATTCGGCTGTTTCTAATTGCCGATAATAAAACGAGTTTTAGGTTAATATTTTTCATGCTGTTTTAATTTGTTGGATAGTACAAGTATAATAATAATGTTTTGATTATAAGGGGGGGGGCAAAAATTATCCTTTTATTTGACGAATGGCTATTTTTGTGCGATAAACTGCATAAATAATTTGACAAAAAAATTAATTACCGGGAGATATTTGAAGGAAGAGCTGGGTTCTTAACCACAAAGGTGCACGAAGAATGGCACAAAGGATAAGTTGTTTTATTTTGTAGCTGCTATGATACCTCCTTGTTCAATTCCCCATATTATCAGGGAGATTGAATATACCTTCAGGGTATTAAAAACCGACTTGGATTTGCACCCAATATACCATAAAACCGATGATGTCTCTATGGCTCACCTGCACTTGGGAATACTGGAAATCTGTAGTGATACCTGCGGAAATTTTTAAAAATGATTCTTCTTAATATTAGGTAGTTATGAACCTTAGGCTGCAATGTGGGTTAAGATCTTTATCTGCATCCATGTGAAGGATTTGCTTACAGGAGAACAAAATAAATCCAACTAAAATTATTAAGATCAGACTACTGGCCTTCATTATCGTCATTTTGGTTGTAAACTTGTCAGATTTCACAAAAACAATATCGAAAAGATTATTTCCGAACGAAATCAATATACGAGTAGTCGAACCCGTTTTTCTCGTCATAGTTGTCTTTGCGGCTTTCTTCTCGCCATTCACTGTAGTCGATTTCAGGGAAGAACACATCGGCATCAAAGTCTTTGTGTACCAACGTTAAATAAAGTTTTTTTGCAATTGGGTAAAACTGCCGGTAAACCATACCGCCGCCAATTACAAAAGCTTCTTTTTCATCTTTAACCTTACTAACTGCTTCTTCAATTGAAGAAACGACTTCGCACCCTTCGAAACAATCGTCTATTTTATCGGATATTACAATGTGCCTGCGATTAGGCAGCGGCCATTTGGGCAACGACAACAAGGTGTTACGCCCCATTATAAGTGTTTTGCCTGTGGTAATCTCTTTGAACCGCTTCAAATCATTAGGCAAATGAAACAGCAAGTCGTTGTTTTTACCTATTGCGAAGTTTTGCGCAATGGCAACAATTATTGATATATTGTCTCTAATAGTCATTGGTCACTGGTCATTAGTGAATTAGTTATTGGTCATTGGTCATTGGTCATTGGTGAATTAGTAATTGGTCATTGGTCATTGGTCATTGGTCATTGGTCATTAGTTAAAAAGCACCACGAATGACTAATGACCAGTGACTATTTTATATTGCAACTTTTCCTTTTATGTGTGGGTGCGACTGGTAATTAACCAATTCAAAATCTTCATATTTAAAATCAAAAATGCTTTTTACCTCATGGTTAATTTTCAGGGTTGGCAGCGGATAAGGCTCGCGGCTCAATTGCATCTTTACCTGTTCGAGGTGATTGGTGTAAATATGCAAATCGCCAAAGGTGTGAACAAAATCGCCGGGTTCGAGACCGCATACTTGTGCCATCATAATGGTTAACAAAGCGTACGATGCAATATTGAAAGGCACACCCAAAAATGAATCGGCACTACGTTGGTAAAGCTGACACGAAAGCTTTCCATTAGCCACATAAAACTGAAAAAAAGCATGACATGGAGGCAGGTTCATATTGGGCAAATCGGCAACATTCCAGGCACTAACAATGATACGCCGCGAATCGGGATTGTTCTTAATTGCATCCACCGCTTCTGAAATTTGATCGATATTACCACCGTTGTAATCGGGCCACGACCGCCACTGATGTCCATAAATATGACCCAATTCGCCATTTTCGTCAGCCCATTCGTTCCATATCCGCACACCGTTTTCCTGTAAATATTTCACATTGGTGTCGCCATTCAAAAACCACAACAGCTCATAAATAATCGATTTCAGATGTAACTTTTTAGTTGTCACCACCGGAAAACCATCCTGCAGGTTAAACCGCATTTGATACCCGAAAGTAGAGATCGTTCCGGTTCCGGTACGGTCATCTTTTCGTACTCCGTTGTCGAGCACATGCTGTAATAAGTCAAGATACTGTTTCATCTTATTCAGTCATTACAGTCATTGGTCATTAGTCATTGGCCATTAGAGCTAACACACTAATGACTCCCGATATCTATCGGGATGACTAATGACTAATGACTATTTTATCCCATAATCATTCCAATAATCGTTGCCGATAGCAGCGAGGCCAGTGTCCCGGCCCAAAGTGCTCTGAATCCAAGTTTCGAGAGCAGTGTACGTTTTTCGGGAACCAGCGAACCAATTCCGCCAATTTGAATTCCAATAGAAGCGAAATTTGCAAACCCGCATAAAATATAAGTTCCCATAATGATTGATTTCGGGTCGGAAAACACACCGGCAGCTTTCATTTCCGATAAACTTACATAACCAATAAACTCGGTCATAATCAGTTTTTCTCCAAGCAAACGACCAACCAAAGTAATGTCGTTCCATGGCACACCAATTAGCCACATAATTGGTGAAAACAAGTAGCCCAGGATAAACTGCAACGAAAGATCGTCGTAACGGCCGTTGCTCATCTCGGCAATTGATTGATTTAAATCGCCAATATTTCCGATTTTACCCAAAATAAAATTGAACATAGCAATAAGTGCAATAAATGTAAGCAGCATACCGGCAACGTTTACAGCAAGTTTAATACCCTGCGATGTGCCGTCGGTAAGCGCATCGAGGGGGTTATTACCAAATTTATTACGACTTACAGTTACCGTTTTATTTACTTCGCCAACTGGCGGCAACAATATTTTTGAAAAGATAATAGCACCGGGAGCTGCCATTACAGAAGCTGTAAGCAAGTGTTTGGCAAACTCGACCCGCATTACGGGATCGTCGCCACCAAGCATGGCAATATATGCAGCCAGCACCCCACCGGCCAACGTGGCCATACCGCCTGTCATGACCAACAGCATTTCGGAATTCGACATCGACGATAAATAGCCTTTAATCATCAGTGGCGATTCGGTTTGTCCAAGAAAAATATTACCGGCCACCGACAAAGCTTCGGCTCCCGAAAGCCCCATTAAACGTGAAAAAACGTAGGCCAGCCCTTTTACAACAACCTGGATTACTCCAAAATAAAACAATACACTGGTTAAAGCCGAAAAAAATATAATAGTTGGAAGTACCTGGAAAGCAAAGATATAACCAAATTTTTCCACATCTAGAAACCCTTCAAAAAGAAAATTGGTACCGGCCTCGGTAAAATCGAGAATTACGACAAATATTTTTCCGAAGAATTCGAAAATCCACTGTATAAAATGCACATTTAATATTCCAACAGCCAGGGAGATTTGCAAGGTCAGTCCTACCAGAATGGTTTTCCATGGAAAGCCTTTGCGGTTAATGCTAAAAATCCAGCCCAGAAACAGCAACACAGCAATACCCAAAATTCCACGCAAAAAAGCAATAAATGAGAAACCCCCGGAATCGAATGTGTCGATTAAAATGTTTGAAGTATTGCTGCTTTGAACAGAATCAGCAACCTGCCTCACCGAATCAGCTAACGGTTGGGCATAACCCTGGGTGCTAAAAAAAAGAGCAATGACCACCAAAAGCACTGCCATAAAATATCGCTTCATTTTATAGTATTTTGTATTGGTTAATTACCTTTTTCTTTGCGCTTCAAAATTTCGTCGCGCAGATCCGATGCCAGCTCGTAATTTTCGTCATGCACTGCTTGCTGTAACATTTTTTCCAGCTCTTCGATGGTTTGAGCCTGGTATGCCTCATCGTCGTCGGCAGAGGCTGTAAATACGTCGTCATCTTCAACATTATCCGAGACTTCGATTACAATACCTGCTTTTTTCAAAATTTCGTCGCTGGTATAAATGGGGCATTTAAAGCGCAGCGCCAGCGCCACAGCATCCGAAGTTCGGGAATCAACAGCTATACGGTTTCCGTTTTGCTCACAAATCAGTTCGGAATAAAAAATGCCTTCTTCAAGCTTATAAATAACAACTTCAACAAGCTCTATTGCAAAAGCCTGTGCTATATTTTTGAACAAATCGTGCGTTAAAGGCCTTGGCGGATGCAAACCTTCGAGCTGTATAGCAATCGATTGTGCCTCAACCGGACCTATTATAATGGGAATACGTCTGTCGCCATTTTCTTCAGCCAGCACCAGTGCATACGCACCCGTTTGAGTCTGACTAACCGAAAGGCCTAATACATTCATTTTTATTTTCTGCATAAAAATTGGGTTTTGCAAGTCAAACAAAGATAGAAATTGTTTTGGCTTTGAGTAAAGATTTTCTGAATTATCGTTATACACAAGTACTGCCATCGAGTTGGATTTGTACAATGGATACTCGATTTTGTAAGGATACGATTAATATCACATTTTTGACGTTTTCATTTTTATTACTTAAATATTTTTTGTCAAGCATTTATTATTTAACAATCAACTTTCCACCAGTAGATGCATTACTTCCTTTAATTAATCCTACATCTGTTCCTTGATCAATACAAAGAGAATTTGCTTTTAATGAGAAATCTAAATCAGGAATTGATGAAAAAAGAGGATCTGATTTTAATTCACCGTTTCCTGGAGATGGAATAAAAGAGCTTGCATCACCAGTCCATCCACCCCACCCTAAATAAGGAGTGCTACAATTATAAATCAAATTATTTGAAATGTTTAAGAAACTGTTTAAATTTTGTTTTTGGAAGATGTTTTAAATGTATTGAGTTCTTAAACGATTCAAAATTGACGATAATAGCACCGCTATATGAGGAGATTTTGAAGAAGTGTAAGGGCTCAATACAAAAAAACATCCCGAAGGATAAAACTTAAACAGTTTCT
>JAQICD010000050.1 GCA_027858715.1 Prolixibacteraceae bacterium | reverse complement strand
TTGCTATGTTTACCCAGTTTGTCATCAATTCTTTCGCCCCGTTGGGGCTAATTCATTATTTTATTTAACTTTTCACACAGGGTTGCACCCTGTGCTGTTGCTATTGCCCCTTTGGGGCTAATTTTTTCGGTTACGGTTTGTTCTATTATTCTGCTACTATTTTTTGTTACTTTTCCTTATTTATATTCTCGTTTCTTCAATGTTGCAACCTTGTTCCCCTTTAGGGGTTAGGGGTCTTTTCCTTCCACCCTTTAGGGGGCTAGGGGGTTTTTAATCAACACCAACCAGCTCTCCGGGCTGGGGCAAGGCGTTGATGGTATGTGTGTCACTATTCGTGGCATTGGCATCCTGCTCGTTAAAACTACCTGTTATGTCCGATAATGCTATATTTATAGTGTGAGCCTGATCATACAGCCCATCGTATGTTACATTGATTATTACTGATGTTACCGGTGAACCGGCACTGTTAGTAACATTCACAGTTCCAGTAGTCGTTGTTTCGCCAATTGATAAATCGCTTAATGTAACGGCAGACAATATAACGGCAGACACTGTTACCGCAGTTATTTCTACATCGGAACTACTAAATTCAGGTGTAGAGGTAATTTCGAAATCAAACTCCCAGTTGTTGGTGTAGCCCGAGCTAACAATACGCACGGTATCGCCAATAGGAGTAGAAGTTACAGTATTCGGCGTATTAATACTACCCGATATGTAAGGGCATTGAGCATCGGCAACAAAAAGGTCAATATCGAGCGGTTCGCCCAGGGTGAAGGGATAACTTCGTATGGTGGTACACCAATTGCTGTTTTGTTCGGTGTAATAGAGAATATAGCCGCCCTCGGGCATGTTATCGTTAAAGGTAACATTTACCGAATCGTTTACCCCGTTAACCCCTCCGGTGGTTGAATAGTGAGGAGCAGCCCCGCTAACGCTCATTGTATCGCCGTCTATTTCATCTTCCACAATCATCCAGCCGGTATCAGGGTTTGTATAGTTACTCGTATTGGCCATTTCAACCACGTAGGTATGGGTTGAATTTTGCAGCGGGTTTTGAGCACTGGTGGTATTATCATTCCCTCCAGGGCTAATATCCTGTGTACCCGGAATGGCAAGCACATTAACTCCCTGGTTGCGGTCAGAATAATCCTGAGTATTATCATCGGTAAATACCCAAGGATAATCTGAATCTCCCGAACGGGCTATACCATTGTTGATATCGACCGATGTTAACGAATCAGTAAGAACCGGTAACAAGTGTGTAACCGTAAGCTCAATGGCCACGGTATCGGGGAAACCTGTACCATCGGGTTCAACAGTAAAGTGTATGGAATCGCCGGTGCTGGTCGAAGGTGTTACACTACCGCCACCACCTGTTAGCACGTTAGTAACAAGGGACTGAACCTCTGTATCGAAAATGCCATCAAATTCCCAACGGTTGATATCAAAGTCGGGTTCTTTGTGCATGGTAAGGGTATAGGTAACTGTTGTTTCAAAAGTCTCATCGTCAATATCAGTGTAAGAACGAACTATCCCCGACTGTGAATTACACACCGATATATCGTCTTCGAGTTGTAGGTAAAAGTTATTTTCTGCAATGGTAATTTTAATCTGCCGGGCTGCCACACAGGTTATCGAGCCGTTATGAATTTGATCCTCACGATAACGCAGATACCACACCGAACCAACCGTGAAGATACCGGGGGTAAAGAAGATTTCAACATCTTCATTGCCCCCATCGTTTTCGGCCGAATCGACCGATGCCCAGGTTACTTCTTTTAAGTTGTATTCAATCGTTTCATTAGTAGAATCAACAATAGCCCAGGTTTTCAGGTTTGCGGCACGTCCAATTGGCACCTGGTAAGCGTGTTCGGATGCGCGGTATGGGTATTCGCCGGTATTTTGGGCATTGGCATAGCGCAACCCGGCTAACAACAGTATCGTTGTTAACAAGAGAAGCCTCCCCCAGCCTCCCGATAAATCGGGAAGGGGAGACTGGCCGCTACCAAATAGATTGGCCAGTGGTTTTGCTATGTTTACCCAGTTTGTCATCAATTCTTT
>JAQICD010000254.1 GCA_027858715.1 Prolixibacteraceae bacterium | reverse complement strand
TTGCTCAATTTGGGCACGCACGCTTTCCAGACGGTCGGCTTTGCGTCCATTAATAACAACCAAGGCGCCGCGCTTAGCTAATTCAAGGGCTGTTGCTTTACCAATGCCAAGGTTCGAGCCGGTTACCAGTACAACTTTATCGCTTACAGAATAGCGCATAATCTTACTTTTTTCTATTTTATAGTCATTTGAGGGTTGTATTTCAATGCTGTAAACGAGTTTGAAAGCGCCATGGCAACATGTACCAAAAAGGCAATCCAGATAGTGCCTGTAAGTGCCGTCAGCCAGCATAATGCCAGACCCAGTATGGCAGCCCCGATTGTTTCTTCCAATCCTTTGGGAATATGAGTGGCAGAATACAGGGCAATGTTAACCGCTGTTGCCGGCCAAAACCCCATCGACATAACCAATGGTACAAACAAAATACCACGGAAAAGAAATTCATAACCAAAAAGGTAAAATGTCCATCCCAGTGCATTGTGCAGCATCAGTTTTTTAGTCCAGACCTTTGAGCGGATTTGCGGATAATTCTCAAGGTTTTTAGGTTTTTTGGCACTCATCATCGATACCGGTACAATTACAATGCTGATGCCCACAATCCACAATAATGAAGTAAGCCACGTTTGGGTGTTAAAGGCTAACCCGTAATCGGCCAGCGAAATATGTGGCAGAAAAATTAAAGCCAGAATGGTAGGGAAAACTCCCATTAACACGAAACCGGCATATTTTGTGAACAGAATATGACGCGCTGCTGCATTGTCGAAATCGTACTTCTTATAAAAGTAGCTTTTGATTTTTACTGATTTAAAAATAAACCAGTAAACAGTGAAAAATCCAATGGAAATTAAAATGGTGAAGAAGGTTTGAAAATCACCTTCGTGCCAGCTGAGATCGGGGTTTAATGTTTGTATCATGGTGTTACAGTTTATCGTTTTCCTTAAACCAGTTAAATGCTTCGGTTATGGCATCGGCAACCGGTGTTTGTGGTAGTTGAAGTTCACTTACGGCTTTGGCTGGCGAAAAATAATGTCCGTCGCACGAAATGCGCGCCATTGGATATGATACAGCCGGTGCTTTACCAGTTATTTTTGCAATTCCGGATGAAAGGGCTCCAAATGTTAAAACTGCAAATTTGGGCATACAGATTTTGGGTGGATTTACACCTATTTGTTTGGCAATAAGTTCGAAAGCTTCTTTGTACGACAGGTTTTTATTGCCCAAAATGTAACTTTCGCCAATTCGTCCCATGGTAAGGGCGTTGCAAATACCAACAGCCACATCTTTTACATACACGTAGTTTTTTCCGCCGGGCGAATATCCCGGAACTTTACCTTTGTAAACAGCTACGATCATTGCACCCGAGCTGGGACCTGAATCGTGTGGCCCGAACATAAACGTAGGGTTAACAATCACAGCCGGAAGCCCTTGTTTTACTGCATCCAAAACGAGTAAATGTGCCTGATACTTTGAATCCATGTAGCCCAATCCGTATTTGGCCGATGCGTAAGGATTTTCTTCGGTCCCGGGGTTTTCTTTTGTTCCTGGACCGAAACTGTTGGCCGTACCCACATAAACCAACCGTTTTACTTTGTTTTCGGTGACAGCTTTGATAACATTTTTTGTGCCTTCGATATTAACAGCTGCGTGACTTTTACAGTGCGATGGCCAGGTTTTGGTGTTTGCAGCTGTGTGTATTATGGCATCAACATCGTTGGCTGCCTTAACAATATCATCAGCATTCAGCAGGTTGCCTTCGTATCGTTCAATGTCGAGCCCGTTGAGTGTTGTCGATTGACTTTCAGGAAAAATAAATGCTCGTACCTGGTGTCCTCGACTGATTAATTCACGCACAACGTTACTTCCTAGAAATCCGTCAGCGCCGGTTACTAATATCTTCATTCGTCTGTTTTTTCTTTTCTTATTGAAATCAACGGAACTTACACGTGTTAAAAAGCCTTATGCAGAGAAAGACTGGTTTGTGTTTTTCCATAGTATTTACGGTTTAGTTTAAGCAATAAAACTAAAAAAATATTTTTGGATTGAAATTATGATTCGCTTTTTTTTAATAATAACTTTTCACCTTTGTTGCATTCTGTATATTTGTAAGCGATGGTTGAATGTGCTTAATAATAACTTTGGTACGGTATTAAACGAAAAAATTAGAGATGAAAGTACTCTTTAAAGAAACAAGTAAAATTGCAGGTTTTATAGCAAAACAAAGCTTTTTGTTTGCGATGTGCCTTTACTTGTTGTCACAAGTGCCTTTGTTTGCATACCAAAGTGAACTCACTTTCGACGGATTTAGCCAGGAAGAAGGATTGTCAAATAATCAAGTACAGTGCATATATCAGGATCGGCAGGGATGGATATGGATTGGAACCAGCCAGGGTGTAAATCGTTACGATGGGTATAATTTCGTTAATTTTCTGTATTCGCCCAATGATAGTATGAGTTTAAAGGGGAGCTTGGTTCGGGTGATTTTTGAAGACCGTACAGGAGCTTTATATGTAGGTACCGAAAATGGAACTATTAATCGCTATAATCGCAACAATCAAACATTTGATAAGCCTTTTGACGATCATCCGTATTTTTTAGATGAAGTTTCAATAAACGATATCTGTCAGGATGACGATGGAGTATTGTGGGTGGCAACACATGACAATATTCTGCTCATTTATCCCGATGGCGAAGTTACCTTGCTTTCCGATATTGCCCGAAACCTTTCGGTTAATATCTGGGGTAACTTTGTACGCGAATTGTCGTTCGACAACACCGGCAGATTATGGGCCGGAACCAACGAGGGGGTATTTATTATAGACCCGATAACAAAAGAAATTGAAGAATTTAATTTGCCATTATCGACAGGTACAACCGACGAAATATGGGAAATATATTCTGATGCTGAAGGTGTGATATGGATAGGTACCTACATGAATGGGCTGTTTGCTGTTGATCCGGTAACATTGGACGTTGATGCAATTGTACTCGAACCCGAAATCGACCGAACCGAAACAGTGCGTACTTTATCGACCGATAGTTATGGCCAGCTTTGGATTGGTACGCGTGGTGGTTTGTTTATTTACCGAAAAAATATTGGTACAGTAGGTTTTTACAGGCACGACGACCGCAAGCCGGGGAGTCTTATCAACAATTCGGTACTGGATGTTTTTCACGATCGAACCGGTGAATCATGGATAGGTACACGTGGAGGGTTAAACCTGCTGGCTAAAAGCAAGCAGGCTTTTAAAAATTTCAGTGCCCAACCTGCTAATGATAAATATTTGAATAGCAGTATTGTTTATGCTTTTTGGGTTGATGGAGATGGAAAAATATGGGTAGGCACCGAAGATGGAGGCGTAAATATTTTTAATCCCGATACCGAAAGCTACACCTATATGACAGCCAATAGCGAAAAACAGAATTCGCTATCACGAAATTGCATAAAGGCTTTTAAATATGATGGGAAAAGCAATTTGTGGATTGGTTCGTTTTGGGGTGGCGTAGATATTTTAAATATTGAAACGGGTGAAATAACAAACCTGAAACATGAGCCTGGAAACCGGAACTCAATATCAGATAACAAGGTAATGGATATAGAAACCGATGATGAAGGGTTTGTTTGGGTGGCCAACTGGGGCGGAATTGATCGAATAGATCCAGTAACACTGGATGTTGTTCGCTTTGCACATATTTCGGGTGGACATGCAAATTGGGTTAAACTTGGTCTCGATAATAACCTTTGGATAGGAACGCCACGTGAGGTTGTGGTTTATAACCTGCGAACAAAAAATGTTTCACGATTCGATGAATATACCCGTTCGGTTTATTTCGACTCGAAAGAGCGTATATGGCTGGCTACAGTTGATAAAGGGCTTGCCTTGTATTCATTGCCTGGCGGAGCTTTAAAATACTACGATCAGTCAAACGGGCTGGCAAATAATCAGGCGCTTTGTATTCTCGAAGATAGTGACAATGATCTTTGGGTGAGTACAACAAACGGGCTTTCGTGTTTTGATCCTGCCACCGAGGTGTTTCTGAATTATAATAGCCACAACGGGTTACTGAATAACCAGTTTTCGTATGGAGCAGCTTATGAAATGGATGATGGAAGAATGATTTTCGGTGGTATTTCGGGCTTTAATATTTTTAATCCGGTGGAGGTAAAAAGAACTTTAGAGAATGCGCCCTTGGTTTTTACTGATTTCAAAATATTTAATAAAAGTGTATTGGCTGGTAGTGAAAGCGATGTACTTCCTAAAAGCATTAATCAATTAGAAGAACTTGTTCTCGGCTACGATCAAAAAGTTATTACTTTTGAGTTTGCTGCTTTGAATTATGTGAACAGCAATCGCAACCTTTACAGTTATTACCTCGAAGGATTTGAAACAACCTGGAACGAGCCATCGGCCTTACGATCGGCAACCTACACAAACCTCGATCCGGGCGATTATCTACTGAAAGTTAAAAGAGTATTGCCAGGTGGTAATACTAACGAGAATGTTTTAACGCTATCCGTTACCATTTTACCTCCATATTGGAAAACGACCTGGTTCAGGGCAATATTGCTTTTGGTAATAATGAGCCTTGTTTTTGCATTGATGCAGGTTTTTTTATATCGTGAACGCATAAAAAATGAGCTGGTTCTTGAACGGATGAAAGCGAAAAAGTTGCATGAACTCGATATGCTGAAACTTAAATTTTTCACCAATATATCGCACGAAATCCGAACACCTCTTTCGTTGATTCTTGCTCCATTAAAAAAATTGAAACAAAAGACGATACCATCAAATGAAGTCGATTCGCATATCGATATTATGTATCGCAATACCAAGCAACTCGACCGACTGATAAATCAACTACTCGATTTCAGAAAACTCGAAACAGGCAACCTTAAACTGGAGTTACTCGAAGGTGATATTATCAGGTTTTTTTCCGAGGTTATACATTCGTTCGACGATTTGGCAAATGATAAGGATATAAGTCTGAAATTTAACGCTATGCACCAGCACATGGTGGCACGTTTCGACCCCGATAAGCTTGAAAAAATTGTAAACAATCTTTTGTCGAATGCCTTCAAGTTTACCTCGAAAGGTGGCCGGGTTACCGTGAATTTATCGACGATTTTTGCCGATGACGACAGTACCCCGGGCGTTGAAACCGATAAACAGTTTATCGAATTATCGGTACGCGATACCGGGCAGGGAATTTCTCAAAAGCACTTGTCAAAAATATTTAACCGCTTTTTCAGAGCAACCGACAGGGAAGAGCAAACAGGAACGGGTTTGGGACTTGCCTTTGTGAAAGATCTTGTGCAATTGCATAGCGGTAAAATTTATGTTGAAAGTAAGGAAGGCAAAGGATCAAAATTTACCGTTCGAATACCTTATTTGAAGCCTGAATCTGAATCTTTACCTGCTAATGTAAGCAACCGGATTGACAAAAATGATCAGGAAGATGATCGGGATATTGCACGAATATCATCTAAAATATTGCTGATTGTTGAGGATAATCCCGATGTAAGAGCGTTACTGCGAAGTCATTTCCAATCAAAATTCAGAATAGAAGAAGCAACCAATGGTAAAGAAGGGTGGGAGGCAACTCTCGAAACTGTACCAGATGTCATTATCAGCGACATTTTGATGCCCGACATTGATGGATACGAATTTTGTTCACGGGTTAAAAAGGATGAACGTACATCTCATATCCCTGTTTTATTGCTTACTGCACTTCATTCTCTCGAAAATGAAAAGAAAGGACTTGCATGTGGAGCCGACGATTATATTACAAAGCCTTTTGATTTATCGATACTTGAAACTAAAATTGATAACATGCTTGAGGTGCGGGAGGCTTTGAAGCAAAGGTATAATACAGGTATTAGGTTCGAACCAAAATATTTAGCTGTTGAATCGCCCGACGAAAAGTTTCTTGTCAGGGTAATGGATGTGGTTGAATCGAATATGTCAAACAGTCAGCTTGATATTGAACAATTTGCTCTTGAAGTAGGGGTGAGTCGTATGCAGTTGTATCGCAAACTGAATGCTCTAACCAACATGACTGTAAAGGAGTTTATTCGCGATGTGAGGCTGAAAAGGGCTGCCCAGCTACTTGGGCAGAATAAAATGAATATATCGGAGGTAGCTTATGCTGTGGGATTTAAAGATTTGTCGCATTTTCGAAAATGCTTCCGGCAGTTGTACGGAATGAGCGCTTCGGAATATCTGAAAACCAAACAAAAATAAAGGGCGCCGATTACTCAGCGCCCTTTTATTTATTCAATAATAATAAGTTCTATCTTCGGATAAAAGCCTTGCTCTGTGTGCCCTGGTTGTCTCTCAATATGATATGATTAACCCCATCGGGTAGTCCTGGTGCATCTATTCTGTATTCATGCAAGCCGGGCCTGTCAATCCATAAGGTTTCCGATTGAATAACCTGCCCCGCATTATTGATAATTTGCAGATCCATATTGCCTTCCGATTCGGTAGCAAATGTAACCGTAAAACTACCGTTGTTAGGGTTCGGGTACAGCTTCAAAATTTCATTGGCGCTTTTTGCGCCCAGCTCAGGTGTTATTATCGATGTAGTTGCTGTATCAGGTGCAATTACATCAATGCTTCCCGAATATATGATGTTGCCTTC
>JAQICD010000238.1 GCA_027858715.1 Prolixibacteraceae bacterium | reverse complement strand
CAATCTAAATATGCTGACCCCCTGTTCCGATAACTATCGGAAGAGTCAGGTGCTCTAACCAACTGAGCTATAGGCCCGATATGTCTTGTTTTGATATTTTATCAATAAAATAAAAACATCTTCGTTTTTCGGAGTGCAATTTTAGTGAAAACCCTTAAAATACACAAGTAAAAAGTTTCAAAAGGTGTATTTTATTTTTTTTCTTGTTTCATTTCCATTTCCAACTCATTAAAAACCGAGCGGTAAAAAAGCAAAATTGTTCCTATCCCAACGGTTATAGCCGAATCGGCAAGGTTGAATACCGGCCTGAAAAAGATAAATCGTTCTCCGGCGTTAATTGGCGACCATTCAGGCCATGTTCCATTAATAAGGGGGAAATAGAACATATCAACCACTGAACCGTGCAAAAACGTCTCGTAACCGCCTCTTGCAGGCATAAATTCGGCTACACGTCCGTAACTATCGCTAAATATTAATCCGTAAAATGCACTATCGATTACATTGCCAACAGCACCTGCAAAAATAAGAGCGATACTAATAACCAAACCCGTTGGAATGTCTTTTTTAATAAGCTTCAACAGATACCACATTATGAATCCTGCCGCTACCAGCCTGAAAAGTGTGAGAAAAACTTTTCCAAAACGTCCTGCAAATTCAAACCCAAAAGCCATACCCCTGTTCTCGACAAAATGAAGGATAAACCAATCACCTATAACTTTAAGATCTTGTCCGAGATAAAAGTTTGTTTTGATCCAGATTTTTAGAATTTGGTCTGCAACTAAAATGAGGGCAATAATGGCAAAAGCGATTTGTTTTTTCGACATAGTTATTATCTAAAAAACAATTGAGGGCTTAAAAAGCTCTCAATTGTCCAAAATTGGTTACTTAAATATTTTTTTAACGCTGCATATTTTTGGCATCAATCGACAATGTGGCGTGTGGTACCGCACGTAAACGCTCTTTGGAAATCAGTTTTCCGGTTTCACGGCAAATACCGTAGGTTTTATTCTCGATACGTATTATAGCAGCTTGCAAATGCTGAATGAATTTTAACTGGCGTTGTGCCAACTTGCTTGCCTCTTCTTTCGACAAGGTGGCAGCCCCTTCTTCAAGCACTTTAAACGTTGGTGATGTATCTTGTGTGTCATTACCATCGCTGTGCGTAATCGAACTTTTGAAGATATCGTAATCGCGTTGCGCTTTCTCCAATTTTTTCAGGATAATCTCTTTAAACTCCTTTAGTTCTTCGTCTGAATATCTGGTCTTCTCGCTCATATCTTATAGGTTTGGATTTCACTATTTTTAAAAATTTTATCAAATGTAATAAAAAAACGTGTTGCTTATCTGACTTTAGAATTTTACTCATTGTTTTTGAACACTAATTTGAGTAGCTATTGTATCTATTTCAATCTCTCTCTCATTGTCTCCTTCTACCGAATCAACCAACTCAATTGAGTTTGCAAGCGTTTGATTACTGATAAAATCTTTGTGCTTAACTAAGGCCGCATTAAATGCATCGTTCTTTAAAATTTGAACCGTAATTTTATCCGTAACTTCAAAATCGCTCTCTTTTCTTATATTCTGAATCCTGTTCACAAATTCCCGCGCAATTCCTTCTTCGCGTAAATCGCCGGTTACATCAATATCAAGCGCAACAGTAACTTGTCCTTCAGTTGAAACAGTCCATCCGGGAATGTCTTCCGAAGTGATTTCTACATCATCGGGAGTTATGCTCACTTCCTCTCCGGCAATATTGAGTACATAAGTGTCATCTTGTTCCAGTTTGCCAATTTCGTCCTGATTCATTTGTGCAATGGCTCCGGCAACTTGTTTCATTAACTTACCGTACTTTGGTCCCAGGGCTTTAAAATTGGCTTTTATCTTTTTTTTGATAACGCCTGTGGTATCGGTCAGGTATTCAATTTCTTTTACGTTTACTTCTGAAAGAATGATGCTTTCAACCGCCTCGAGCTGCTCTTTGAACTTAGGATTAAGAATAGGCACCATAATTTTTGCCAACGGCTGACGTACTTTCAGCTTTTCTTTACGTCGAAGCCCGAGCACCATGCTCGATACTTTTTGTGCCAAAGCCATGCGCTCTTCCAAATCGGAGTCGATTATGCTCTCGTCGTAAGTAGGGAAATCGGATATATGCACGCTTTGGTCGGTTTCTTTGCCGCTTACACGGTTCAAATCGGCAAAGAGCTGATCCATGTAAAACGGTGCAATAGGTGCCGCCAGTTTTGCCACAGTAGCCAAACAAGTATATAAGGTTTGATAAGCCGAAAGTTTGTCGGTGGTCATTTCGCCACCCCAATAGCGTTTACGGCTTAAGCGCACAAACCAGTTGCTGAGGTTTTCGCCCACAAAATCGGAAATAGCCCGGCCGGCACGTGTTGGCTCGTAGGTTTCGTAACACTCGGTAACAGTTTTTACCAGCGTGTTGAGTAACGAAAGTATCCAGCGGTCAATCTCGGGGCGTTGGTTCATTGGCACATCATCTTCGGCATAGGTAAAGCCATCGATGTTGGCATACAATGCGAAGAAGCTGTAGGTATTGTAAAGTGTTCCGAAAAATTTGCGCCGCACTTCGTCAACCCCGCCAATGTCGAATTTAAGGTTGTCCCAGGGCTGGGCATTGGTAATCATATACCAGCGCAGCGGGTCGGAACCATATTTTTCGATGGTCGAAAACGGGTCAACCGCATTGCCCAATCGTTTCGACATTTTGTTTCCGTTTTTATCGAGCACCAGTCCGTTCGAGATAATGTTTTTGAACGATACGTCATCCATTATTAAAGTGGCAATGGCGTGTAAAGTGAAAAACCATCCGCGGGTTTGGTCAACCCCTTCAGCAATAAAATCGGCAGGGAAAACACCCCGTCCTAATTCATGATTAAACTGGGTGGAGTTTTCGAAAGGGTAATGCATTTGTGCATAAGGCATCGAACCCGAGTCGAACCAAACATCAATTAAATCGGGCTCGCGGAACATTTTCTCGCCTTTCGACGATACTAAAATAATGTCATCAACGTAAGGACGGTGCAGGTCGATGATGTCGTAGTTATCTTTTGAGTTGTTGCCTACTTTAAAGCCTTCGTATGGGTTTTTAGTCATAAACCCGGCATCAATGGCTTTTTGTATTTCGTCCATCAGCTCTTCGGTTGAACCAATGCATATCTCTTCGCTTCCATCTTCGTTACGCCAAATTGGGAGCGGAGTTCCCCAGTAACGTGAGCGCGACAAATTCCAGTCAACCAGGTTTTCAAGCCAATTGCCAAAACGACCTGTACCGGTACTGGCAGGCTTCCAATTTATGGTATTGTTGAGCTCAATCATCCGATCCTTAACGGCTGTGGTTTTAACAAACCACGAGTCGAGCGGATAGTATAAAATTGGTTTATCAGTACGCCAGCAATGAGGGTAGTTGTGCTCGTGCTTTTCAACTTTAAAAGCTTTGTTATCTTTTTTGAGCATTACCGAAAGATCAACATCCAGAGATGGGTCTTTTTCCGTTAGGGTATCGTCGTAGGCATTTTTCACGTACCGACCGGCAAAATCACGATAAACCTGCTCATTTACATAGGTTTTTGCCCAGCTTTCATCGAGATCTTCAATATGGAAAAATTTTCCGGTACGGTCAACCATGGCTTGTCGTTTGCCTTCTTTATCAACCATAATAAGCGGAACAATACCGGCTTGTTTGGCCACGCGGTCGTCGTCGGATCCAAAGGTGGGTGCAATGTGTACAATTCCGGTACCATCTTCGGTGGTTACATAATCGCCGGGGATTACCCTGAAAGCATCGCCCTCGGGTTTCACAAAGGGAATGAGTTGTTCGTAATTTACTCCAACCAAATCTGTTCCTTTATATTCAGCCAGTATATTAAATGGCACAGCTTTGTCGCCGGTTTTATATTCGTCGAAACTAACTTCGGCATATTTTGGGTTGAAATAGCTATCAACCAAATCTTTTGCCAGAATGGCCGTCATTGGCAAACCGGTGTATGGATTAAAAGTACGTACTTTTACGTAAGTAATTTTAGAGCCAACGGCCAGTGCTGTGTTCGATGGCAAAGTCCAGGGTGTGGTTGTCCATGCTAAAAAGAACAAGTCATCTTCAACTCTATCGAAAAGTTTTTCGGATGCTTCGTTGCGCACCACCTTAAACTGCGCTGTTGCGGTTGTGTCTTTCACATCGCGGTAGCAACCGGGCTGGTTGAGCTCGTGTGAGCTTAGTCCGGTACCTGCTGCAGGCGAATAAGGTTGTATGGTGTAGCCCTTGTAAAGCAATCCTTTGTTGTATATTTGTTTGATTAACCACCACACTGTTTCGATGTAACGGTTGTCGTAAGTAACGTAGGGGTCGTCCATGTTCACCCAGTAGCCCATCAGGCGGGTCAATTCTTCCCACTCTTTTGTATATTTCATTACCTCTTTGCGGCAGGCAGCGTTGTACTCAGCTACTGATATGCTTTTTCCAATATCTTCTTTGGTAATTCCGAGCATTTTTTCAACCCCCAGCTCAACGGGCAAACCATGGGTATCCCAACCGGCTTTGCGCTTCACCAAAAATCCCTGCATGGTTTTGTAACGGCAGAAAATATCTTTAATAGCACGCGCCATCACATGGTGGATACCAGGCATACCATTGGCAGACGGCGGACCTTCGTAAAACACAAAAGTGGGTTTTCCCTGGCGGGTACTCATGCTTTTATGAAACGTATCGTCTTCTTCCCAGCGTTTCCTTATCTCTTTGTTTATCTGCGATAAATCGAATGCTTTATATTCTGTAAACTTCTTTGACATAACTTACAATAGCCTGATTTTTAAAAAGTGTACAAATATATAAAAAGTCGTTGAGGGTGGATATTTATTTGCAGATTAATGAACATACTGAGCTTTCAAAGTAGTATGAAAATCAGGATCGGGCAAAAGATTTTCGTGGTATTGTCGTTTATCAATTTCACGCGGGTTATTTATGTTTTCGCTGAGCACCAGCAACGATGCGAGGTTACGAGATACATTTCCGTCCGAATCTTCAAAACGTTTATCGAGGGCGATTTTATCAACCATGCTTTTGCCACTAGTTTTTTTGTATGTGGTAGTGTATTTCATTTCGACGTTAAGTTGTTGCGAATTTTCAGTTGCAACAACCGACAAGCCATGTTTACTTACCGTCGATGCTTTTATGTGCGCTTCGGCTTTTAAAAGAATACGACCGGGCTTCGAAACGTAAAGTTTTCCTTCGTAGAAAGATGGTTTCCATACGTCGGTCTCTCCTATTTCAGGCGTTGCAAGTTTGTAGGCAATAATCCACAAAGAATCGCTGTCAATAGTAGCGCTGTTAAGCAATTCAAGGTCGTAATGATTCAGAAAAAGTGTATCGAGTATGTTGCCTCCCGAACGTGCAATATCAAAATTCAGCAAATCGTCCATCAAAGTGGTGCCATCGGCCAGAGTTTTAACCTCAAAATTTCGGCTTATATTCTGAAAATTATAGTTCCGGTCAGTATATGATGTCGTTCTGTGTTCGTATCCATTTTTATCAGAAACATACACCAAGACTTCGCGTTTCTTTTCGAGGTTCTGATTGACAAACAATTCATTCTGATAAAGTGCATCAAATGAATAGGGCTTATTTATAAACAACTGACCAATATTTGATGCCGCATCTTTAATTATACGATACAAAACCATCGACTGCGTAGAAATTTCAACACCTTCGATTCCATAACTAAGCGATTCAAGTCCAATTACTTTAGCATCTTTCCCGAGGTATTCTGAAATAGAAATTGTGAAATT
Organism: Prolixibacteraceae bacterium; assembly: GCA_027858715.1. Classification (GTDB taxonomy): domain Bacteria; phylum Bacteroidota; class Bacteroidia; order Bacteroidales; family Prolixibacteraceae; genus Roseimarinus. The sequence continues at coordinate 7,993 of JAQICD010000238.1, read as the reverse complement.
GTTATATCCTATAGCAGAGAAGTAAAGTTCTTTTTCGGTAAGATTATCCGGTACGTTAAGCGTAAAATCGCCGTTTGCATTGCTGGCGGTACCTGTTAATGTGCCTTCAACACCAATATTTACAAAAATAAGTGGTTCGCGTGTATTTTTATCGATCACCCTTCCGCTTATGGTGGTTTTATTTTGTGCAAATGTTGAAAAATGAAGAAGAATAAGTGTTGCTATAATGAGATATCTTTTAATCATTTCGAAGGCTTTTTATGTTTAAATACGATTTTCAATATCAATAACGTTAGATAACCAGTACTTTATTTTATATTTTTGAAGAATATTATCGGAACGTGTATTTTTATACGTCCAAAGATATAAACTTAAAACACAAACAACATGAGCAATTCTGTGATTTCAAACAAAATAATTTTAAGCATTATTTTACTAGCTGGCATGTCAATGACGTCGTGCGTAGCAAAAAAGAAATACATTGCCATGCAGGAATCGCGCAACAGAGCCGAACAACGTGTGCGGGTTCTTACCCAAGATGTTCAAAATCTTGAATCGGAATTCAATTCATATAAAAACGATTTCCATGCAAACAACGAAACAAAAGATTCAATGATTGATTCGTTAAGCCTGAAAATTAATCAAACAAATGCTGCGCTCTTATCGAGAGACGAAAACATCGATGAAAAAGTTTTTTCTTTTCAGGTTGAAAAAAGACGTTTGAACGAAATGCTTGCCAATAAAGACCGGGAAATTAGAATACTGAATAATGAAAAACAATCGCTTGAAAATCAGATTAAAGAGCTTGAAAAACAAACACGCGATACCGGCTTAAAAATCAGAGAATCTTCAATACAACAAAATGCAATTCAGGCCGAACTGGAACAAAAGGAAAAAGAGCTTACACAGTTACAATCACAAATTAGCCAGAAGAACCAGGAGATATCGAGTCTGCAAAGTGCCATTAGCAAAAAAGATGAAGAAATTGAAAAATTGAGCAACCAGGTGAAATTGCTTAAAACGCAATTTGGTCAGTAGCCAACAATATCGTAAACCAATAAACATGTTCCTTTAAAAAACTTGCCAGTGAAACTATTTCTACCTCTCTTAGTTATTTTCGTTTCGTTTAATTTTGCCCGTGGCGGCACATCCGATAGTTTATCAGCAACACTTGATTCATATATTGAATCGCAGTTCCCGTCGATGCCCCTTTCTGAGGTTTTAATAAACTACAATGTTCAAGATGTTTCAGTTACTACCGGTCCAGCTCGTACTTATTACCTCACAGGTACATCGGGCGATATAAATGGCGTTCAACAAGGCATCAGGGTGTGGGCCTCAAACGATTTACAAAACTGGAATTTCATCGGTTTTAAAAGCGATTATATATGGACTTTTGAAGATGACGCTGAAGATTGGCAAAAAGAAATTATCATAATAGACGGAATGAAAAAGCGGGGCATTATGGCTCCCGAAATTCATTTTATTAACGATACTTTCTTTATAAGCTATACCAATTCGAACTCAGGTAATGCAGGCATTTTGCGCAGCATGTCGGGCAGACCGCAAGGCCCCTACCAGGAAATATCGGGTGAAAAACCTTTGATTAAAGCTTCGCATACTTCTTTATTTCAGGATACCGACAATACTGTATATTTCATTTGGGGAAACGGAAAAGTGCTCCGCATGATGAAAGATATGAGCGGATTTTCATCATCATCATCTGCACGACCGCTTACTTTTTCGGGAGGAAACCAACCCGAAATATTTGGTTTACATGTTGAACTTATTGATGATAAATATTTCCTTTCGGGTTCGCAATATATAAGTAATAGTGACAGTAAAATGGCATGTTTGTCTGATGCGCGAGTTAACGGTGTGGTTTACAAGGCCGACAATTTTTGGGGGCCTTACCATAAAATCACCCCTCTTATTCCTCACGGAGGTGGGGGGCATTTACTGAAAGCTTTTAACGACAGTTTATATTATCTTACAGCCAATCCTTCGGCAACAAATCCAACGGGTAGTTATCCCGGCATATTTGCACTTTCGAAGCATTCAAAAGGGTTTAGCTTTAAATCGTTAGAAACGAAAAGCAGAAAACAAAATCAACAGGTAATTTATGTTTCGCGCATGGGTAATAATTCAAGTGGCGACTCGTGGGATAATGCATACACCAGCATTCAACGTGCAATTGACAATGCGCTATTGGGCGCTCAAATTTGGATAGCAACTGGCTATTATTACGACCCCGTAATGATAAATTTGTGGAACGGACTTCAGATATACGGTGGCTTTGCCGGATGGGAAAAATCGCTCAACGAACGCGACAGCGATATGAACAGGGTAATAATAAATGGTCGCCAAAAAGTTCAAAATATGGTAACGATTAAGGTAAGCCGCAATATTTACATCGATGGTGTTACCATAAGAGGTGGCAATGCCAGCGGAAAATCCAATTTTGGACAATACGGAGCAGGCGTGCATGTTTTGGGCGGCGGCGAAACGATAAAATTTGTCAATTGCAGGTTTGAAGACAACAAAGCGGAGCTCGATGGGGGTGCTGTTTATGCAAGTTTGGGCGCTTCGCCGATTTTTATAAATTGTACATTTGCAGGCAATATTGCATACAACAACGGTGGAGCTATTGCAGCATACGGAAACTCAACAAATGGATACAGCCTTAAATTTTATAATTGCACGTTTAGCAACAATCAGTCGGAAGGAGATGGAAGCACCATTTTTTTTGATTCGAACACAAGAGGTCATGGCTTTTTACACATTGTAAACAGCCTTTTCGAAAACAACCGCTCTTATGATTACGGCGGCACCATAAAAACCGGAGGCTATGCCAGCGTAATGATTCAAAACAGCATATTCTGTTTCAACAAAGGAATACAAAATGGCGCTTCGATATTGAGCACAGCCGGCATTCCTGCAAAATCATCGATCATTAATTCAATTTTCTACAAAAACAGCGGAGGAACTTTAATTTCGATTGAAGGTGATACTGAAACCGTAAGTAAGGACGACAAAATTTGGTATCGGAATATCTGGATGAACACCTCAAACTGCCTGTTTTATGATAACGAAGTGAATTCGCTGACAGAACGCCGGTTCGACCGTGAAAAATGGAAAAGTGTTGAAAGCCTCAATTCATCGCCCATGGGTAAGAACTGCATTTCGGCCAACCCGGATTTTGTTGATGAGGCACAAAGCGACTTCCGCTTGAAAAGCAACTCCCCGGCACGAAACAAAGGTATTTCAACCTGTTTTTTCAAATACAACATGAACATGCAAAAACGCAATTCATCGGGTATCAATATCGGGTGCTATTAAGCTCAGTGATTCAATGCTTATCGTTTGTAAATTCCGTTTTTAGTAATTCTCTCAATGGTTATATTCATCCAGCGTTGAAATCAATTGGCGGATTTTTTTTGTAGCAATTGTTAACCCACACAAAAGGTAAAACAGGTATATAATCTGATGGGGTATAACACAGTCCCATTTTTACTGAAAAAAATCTGTAGTGATACCTGCGGAAATTTTTAAAAAATGATTCTTCTTAATATTGGGTAGTTATGAACCTTAGGCTGCAATGTGGGTTAATTCAGCGTACCTGAAAACAAGGAACTCTTTCTATCCCGTTCTTCTGGTTGTGTAGAAAATTTGCAGTAGTTGGTGCGAGTATGCAATTCTTTCCTGTTTACCATCAATGGTTCAAGGCCTCTGCCCCACCGGTAATTTCAATTATTTCGTTGGTGATGGCCGATTGACGAAGGTTGTTGTAGGTTTTGCGTAAGTCCGAAAGTAAATTGGTTGCATTGTCGGTGGCCTGGTGCATTGAAGTCATACGTGCACCATGTTCGGCGGTAACCGATTCGAGCAAAAGACTGTAAAAGTGCATTTTTAACGCAAGTGGTATCAATTCGTTATATACTTCCGATTTCCCGGGTTCGAAAATATACTCCGTAAGCATTTCAGACGGGTCTTTTATGTCAGGCTCTTCAATCGGTAAAAATTGTTCAACGGTAGGTTCATGTACCGCTGCATTTTTAAACTTATTATACAAAATATCAATTTTTTGATACTTTTCACCGATAAACCATTTCATCAATTGTTGAACAAACTCGGTTGAAGAATCGTAATCGGCAGAATCAATCAGTTTATCGGCATCGGAAGCAACTGTATTTGAAAACTTCTTAAACTCCTTAACCATTTGTTGTCCAATAGGTAAGAAGTGAATATTGTTCATTTGAAAATGAGTGCGGTAATTTTTCTGTGCGTGTTGTATGGCCATTTTAGCCACATTACTGTTAAAAGCACCGCAAAGTCCACGGTTTGATCCAATTACCACAATCAATATTTTGTCGGGTTCTTTAGTTTTGAAAAATACCGATCGTATATTAATATCGCCAATAGTAAGTTGATGAAGAATTTCGTCGAGTTTGCGTTCATAAGGGGCAATGTGCATCAAGTTATCCTGTGCACGTTTTAGTTTCGCAGCCGAAACAAGTTTCATGGCACTGGTTACCTGCCGGGTATTTTTTACCGATGAAATCCTGCTTCTTATTTCTTTTAATTTTGCCATTATTTGTACGATTCAATTAAATCGAGAACTATACTTTTCAGTTTCGCTTTCATCTCGTCGGTAAATATTCCTTCTCTAAGCATTTTAAGCATATCAGGTTCATTGGTATCGAGAAATTCGAGATAATTCTTTTCGAATTCTTTTATTTTTTCAATCGGAATCTGGCGCAAGAGATTCTCAACCCCAAGCCAGATCACAGCAATTTGTTTTTCGACCAGCATGGGCTTGTACTGCCCTTGTTTGAGAATTTCTGTATTTTTTTGCCCTTTATTGAGAATTTCTTGTGTTGCAGGATCCAAATCGGAGCTAAATTTTGAAAATGCTTCCAGTTCGCGATACTGAGCCTGGTCGAGCTTTAAGGTTCCGGCAATTTGTTTCATCGACTTTATTTGAGCATTTCCACCAACCCGCGATACTGAAATACCCACATTAATTGCCGGACGAATTCCGCCATTAAAAAGTGATGATTCAAGGAAAATCTGTCCATCGGTAATAGAAATAACATTGGTTGGTATGTAAGCCGAAACGTCGCCGGCCTGTGTTTCGATAATTGGCAAGGCCGTTAACGACCCACCACCTTTTACAATATCTTTAATTGATGGAGGTAAATCGTTCATTTTTTGGGCTATTTCATCTGAGTCGATAATACGTGCAGCTCTTTCGAGTAGGCGCGAATGCAGGTAAAATACGTCGCCAGGATAGGCTTCGCGCCCGGGCGGACGACGTAATAACAATGAAACCTCGCGATATGAAACCGCTTGTTTCGAAAGATCGTCGAAAATAATCAGTGCGTGCCGACCAGTATCTCTAAAAAACTCGCCAATAGCAGCTCCTGCATAAGGAGCATAATATTGCAAAGCAGCCGGGTCAGATGCAGTGGACGAGACAATTATAGTATAATCGGCAGCTCCGTGCTTGGCAAGCGTTGATGCAATGCTGGCTACGGTAGAGCCCTTTTGCCCAATGGCTACATAAATACAGTAAACCGGTTCTCCTTTTTCGTAGTATTCACGTTGATTAATTATGGTATCTATAGCAATTGCTGTTTTACCGGTTTGCCGGTCGCCAATAATAAGTTCGCGCTGGCCACGACCAATGGGTATCATAGCGTCGATGGCTTTTAAACCGGTTTGCAGAGGCTCTTTAACAGGCTGGCGAAAAATAACTCCGGGGGCTTTACGTTCAAGTGGTAATTCATATTTTTTGCCACTAACCGGGCCTTTACCATCAATGGGTTCGCCAAGAGTATTTACCACCCGTCCTAACAGGCCATCGCCTACGTTAATCGATGCTATCCGGTTTTGTCGCTTAACTGTATCTCCTTCTTTAATCTCATCTGAAGAACCTAAAAGAACGGCACCAACATTATCTTCTTCAAGGTTGAGTACAATGCCTTTCGTTCCATTCGAAAACTCAATCATTTCGTTTGACTCAACATTGTTAAGCCCGTAAATTCGGGCAATACCATCACCAATTTCCAATACCGAACCTACTTCTTCCATCTCTATTTCAGATGAAATGCCGGCTAATTGTTTTTTCAATATTGATGATATTTCTGCAGGTCGGATATCTGTCATCCTGTTATTCTTTTAATTATTGAATTTGCTTTTGTACTATTTTTAAACGCGTTGCCAAACTGGCATCGTATTGAATATTATTCAGGGTAAAAACAAAGCCGCCTATCAACCGATAATCTGTTTCGGTACGAAGCAATATTGTTTTTCTTAGTTTACTCTCGAAACTGTCATGAATTTTATCAACCAAATCTTTGTTTAAAGGTTGAGCTGTTTTTAAAGTTGCCGGAAATATCCCCTGCAATTCATGCAAATAGGTAATTATATTCCGCGCAATATCTTTTAAGTAATTTTCACGTTGATGTTTAATTACCAATTCTATTAACTGTAAAGAAAGTTTATTGAATGTGGTTGAAAATAATGAATGAACTTTCTTGATCTTTTCTGAAGATGAAATACGTGGAATGCCTATGTAATGTTCAAAGTCAGGATATTGATTTAAAGCCTGAAACAATATTTCAAAATCGTTGCAAATTTCATTGGTTATATTCTGTTCCGAAGCCATTTTAACCAAAGCCTTTGCATAGCGAACTGTAATTCTGTTTCTATCCATAATGAATGGTTAATTTAGTTCAATGTCATCAATTAACTTTTTCACCATTTCCTGATGGCGTTTTTTATCCTTCATATCGGCACTTACAACCTTTGTAGCAATTTCAATCGACAAAGTTGTAATTTGATTCCGCATATCAACCAATGCAGCTTCCCGTTCTTTTTTAATTTTTTCGTGCGCTTCTGCAATTATCCGGTCAGCTTCGGTTCGAGCTTTATCCTTGGCTTCAGCAATAAGCTTATCGCGTTGCAAAGCACCTTCTTTCAACATTTCGCCTTTTTCGAAACGTACCTTTTTAAGAACTTCGTCCTGTTTGGCTTTCAAATTTTTTAAAAGCTCTTGTGCGTGGCTTGCTTTACGTAACGATACATCAATATATCGTTCACGCTCGCTAATTGCCTTTAACAAAGGTTTCCAGGCATATTTTCCCATTATGAGTACTACAACCCCAAAAATGATTATAGTCCATATTATCGTTCCTAAATGAGGCAACAAAAACATACGCTTAAAATTTAATTAAACAAAAACACCAATGGATGGCAATCCCACCTGCATTGGTGCTGTTTTTTACAATACAGCCAAAAGCAAACATACGATTACAGCCAAGAAGGCAACCCCTTCGATAAATGCTGAAACCACAATTAAGTTTGACCGTATATCGGCACTGGCTTCGGGTTGGCGCGCAATGGCCTCCATTGCAGCAGAACCAATTTTACCAATGCCGTATGCTGCAGCCAATGCCGATAATCCGGCACCTAGCCCGGCTCCCAACTTCCCGATAGCAATTTCAGCCAATAATACAATTAAGGTTGTCATAATAAGACTTTTTTAAGGTTAATGCCCTTTTTCGGTAGCCATGCCAAAATACATAGCCGATAAAACGGCGAAAATATATGCTTGAATAAATGAGACTAATATGTCGAGTAATATAATAAAAACAGAAAAAATAACGGAGATGATTGAGGTTCCAATCCCTGCAACTATACCATACATGGCTGACATTAAAAATATCAATCCAATCAAAACTGCTATGACCATATGGCCTGATAGCATGTTAGCGAACAGACGTATCATTAATACAATCGGCTTAATAAGCATTCCTGCAATTTCGATAAATTGCATCAGTGGCAACACCGGACTTTTCATATACCAGGGCCCCTCGGGGTTAAAAATATGTTTCCAGTAATGTTTATTTCCACTAAACGTTGTAATTAAAAATGTGAATAAAGCCAAGACCATTGTAATAGCTATATTTCCGGTAATATTTATCCCTAA
>JAQICD010000229.1 GCA_027858715.1 Prolixibacteraceae bacterium | reverse complement strand
CATATCGTAACGAGTTTTTTAGATATGTTAATTTCGTGTAATCTTGTCTATTCAAAAAAATAATTTAAGCAGTTTCTGTATCTAACGTCTAACGTTATTTTGATATATGAAATACAATTAAAATAACACCCGATTTAATGTATTTACCCTGACTATTCTACATGAATTGCCAAATATTACCCTGACTATTCTACATAAAACGATAATAATTACCCTGACTTTTCTACATGAAAATCGAATATTTCAATTTTTGTTACTTATATTTGCATATATGTTTGCACGCGAAATCATAGAAAGTTTTAGAAAATGGGCTGCTAAAGACACCCGGAAACCGTTAGTTTTAAGGGGTGCCCGTCAGGTCGGCAAAACAACATCGGTAAATATCTTTGCTAAAGATTTTGACCAATATATTTATTTGAACCTGGAAAGGAAAAATGAACGCGCTCTTTTTGAAAACGATTATTCTTTTAATGATTTATTGATGGCCTTGTTTCTTCACACTAAGAAGATACGCCATGGCGGAAAAACATTAATTTTTATAGACGAAATACAAAATTCAAGTCGTGCCATTAGTTTGTTGCGTTATTTTTACGAAGAAGCCAACGATTTGTATGTAATAGCTGCCGGTTCGTTACTGGAGACTATTCTGGACAGAAAAATATCTTTTCCTGTTGGGCGAGTCGAATACATGGTATTGCACCCTGTTTCTTTTAAAGAATTTTTATGTGCAACCAGTGAAAGCGAACTTGATAAAATAATTGAGAAAGACACAATTCCTGAATATGCACATGATGAGTTAACCCGTTTATTTAGAAAATATTTAACAATTGGAGGCATGCCCCAGGTGGTTGAAGAGTATATCAAAAATGAGGATATATCAGCACTTCTACCAATATACGAAAGCTTGATATTATCGTATATTGATGATGTGGAAAAGTATGCACCATCTTCATCGCAGATACAATACATCCGCCATATTATTTCAGCAGCATTTGTTGAGTCTGGGAATCGAATTAAAATAGAGAACTTTGGAAATTCGACATATCGCTACAGGGAAATGAAGGAAGCATTTACAACCATTGAAAAAACCATGTTGTTTAAATTGGTTTACCCTTCAACTGAGTGTGCTGTGCCTGCATTACCTAATCTGAAACGAAAACCTCGGTTACATACGCTCGATACAGGATTGATTAACTTTTCGGCCGGTATATTTACAGATATGCTTACAGCGGTAAATGTTACAGATGTTTATCGTGGCAAAATAACTGAACATATTGTTGGTCAGGAATTGCTTGCAAGGTCGAATAGCCCTATGGAGAAGCTGAAATTTTGGATAAAAAACAAAAAGCAATCACAAGCCGAAATTGATTACATTATTTCATATCGCGGGTTAATTATCCCGATTGAAGTGAAATCGGGCAGCATTGGAAAGCTACGGTCGTTACACCAGTTTATGGATATGGCTCCGCACCAAATTGCTGTAAGAGTATGGCAGGGTAAATTTAGTATTGAAAAGGCAAAAACAATTGCCGGAAAAGAATTCATTTTAATTAACCTGCCATTTTATATGGTGCACCGTATCGAAAAAGAAATTGATAAATGTTTTTAACCTGTATATTTGTAATAACAAAAAAAATTAACAATGATGACACTTATAAAATCGATATCCGGAATTCGCGGAACCATTGGAGGCAAGCCCGGCGAAGGGCTTTCTCCGCTTGACGTGGTAAAATTCAGTTCGGCATATGCCACGTTCATTCAACAAAAGGCAGGTAAGCAAAATGCCAAAATCGTTGTTGGACGCGATGCCCGTATCTCTGGCGAAATGGTTAGCGCGCTGGTGATTTCATCGTTAACGGCTATGGGATGCAATGTGGTTAATATTGGGCTGGCATCGACACCAACTACTGAAATTGCAGTGCCTTCGGAGCGAGCCGACGGGGGAATAATCCTCACCGCCAGTCATAACCCGAAGCAATGGAATGCCTTAAAGTTACTCAACGAAAAAGGTGAATTCCTGAATGGCAGCGAGGGAGCCGAAATATTAAAAATTGCTGAAAAAGAAGATTTCGATTATGCATCAGTGGAGAAACTGGGGCAGGTGGTTATAAAAGATTATACCCAGTTTCATATTTCCGAAGTGCTGAAGCTCAGTTTAGTTGATGTTGAAAAAATTAAAGCAGCCAATTTTAAAGTGGCCGTTGATGCCGTGAATTCTGTTGGTGGAATTATTGTTCCACAAATGCTGCGGGCGCTTGGCGTTTCTGACATTATAGAAATCAACTGCGAGCCAAGCGGTTATTTTGCCCATACGCCCGAACCCATTACTGAAAATCTGGTGGATGTGGCTGCTCGTGTTAAAGAAGAAATGGTTGATGTTTGTTTCGTTGTTGACCCCGATGTTGACCGTCTGGTAATACTGAACGAAGACGGCTTCATGTTTAACGAGGAATACACGCTGGTGGCTGTGTCAGATTATGTATTATCTAAAACACCGGGTAACACCGTGTCCAATCTGTCATCGACCCGGGCATTACGCGATGTGACAGAAAAATACGGACAAACCTATAATGCTGCAGCCGTTGGTGAAGTGAACGTGGTTGAAAAAATGAAAGCTACAAATGCTATAATCGGCGGCGAAGGAAACGGTGGTGTTATTTACCCGGAATCGCACTACGGGCGTGATTCAATGGTGGGCATTGCCCTGTTTCTGACCTTGCTTGCCGAAAAGAAAATGAAGTGTTCAGAATTGCGTGCTACCTATCCCAATTATTTCATGTCGAAAAACAAAATTGAACTCACACCTGAAATCGATGTTGACGATATTCTTTTAAAAATGAAAGAAAAATACAGCAATGAAAAGGTGAATGATATCGACGGGGTAAAAATCGATTTTGCTGAAAAATGGGTACACCTTCGCAAATCGAATACAGAGCCGATAATCCGCATTTATTCAGAAGCCAAAAGCGAGAAGGAAGCAAAGGAACTTGCAGGGTTAATAATGAATGACATTAAATCATTATGCTGATATTAACTTTTATTAGTGGGGATGAATTTGATGCTGCTTTTTTCATGTTTTCGGAAAAATAATAGACCTTTGTGTCTGAATATAGAAAAGATAATATGATGACCATTGAAGAAATTCAACAAGAAATAATTGGAGAGTTTGCTTTTTTTGACGACTGGATGGATAAATATTCCCATTTAATTGAAATGGGCAACAATTTGCCTCCCATGCCCGATGAAAAGAAAACAGACCAAAATATGATACGTGGATGTCAGTCTCAGGTTTGGATTGATGCCGAATATTCCGACGGAACTATTGTTTACCATGGCGACAGCGATGCATTAATAGTAAAAGGCCTTGTTGCGCTTATGCTGCGTGTTGTAAATAATCAAAAGCCACAAGCCATTATGGATACTGATTTTCATTTTATTGACAAGATCGGCTTGAAAGAGCACCTTTCGCCAACTCGCTCAAACGGTTTATTGGCAATGATTAAACAAATAAAGCTTTATGCTGTTGCTTTCAACAAAATAAATAGTTTAAATAGTTAGTGCACCTACACAATTGGCAATACCTCAACTTTAAAAATTGATAATGTATGTCGGATAATAGAATAGATAAAATAAAACAAGAACTACACGATGTTTACGATCCCGAGATTCCGGTTAATATATACGATCTGGGACTTATTTACAGCATCGATGTAGATGAAAATAGTAAAGCCACCGTTGTAATGACGCTTACAGCTCCCGGCTGCCCTGTTGCCGATATGATACTCGAACAGGTTTACGATAAAGTGATGGGTGTTGAAGGTGTTGACGATTGTTTTGTAGAGCTTACTTTTGAACCACCATGGGACAAATCGATGATGAGCGAAGAAGCCAAGCTTGAGCTGGGCTTCTTTTAATGATTTGATGAGCCTGGGCAGTCTTTACAAGTTAATTGTTCGCCCGGGATACATTTTTAATGCTTCTTCGAGTATTTTCAACGATGCAGCTAAATCTTTTTTGTTGAGCACATAGGCAATGCGAACTTCATTTTTACCTAAATCGGGTGTGGTATAAAAACCTGAAGCAGGTGCCATCATAATTGTGGCTCCTCCGTACTGAAAGTCTTTCAGCAACCATAAGCAAAATTTGTCTGAATCGTCAACCGGTAAACTGGCAACGGTATAAAAAGCTCCCATGGGGATTGGCGAATAAACACCATCTATTTGATTTAAGCCGTCAATCAAAAACTTTCTTCTTTCAAGGTATTCATTGTAAACACCAAGCATATAATCGTCAGGTGCATCGAGCGATGCTTCGGCTGCTATTTGTCCGATAAGTGGGGGGCTCAGTCTGGCCTGGCAAAATTTCATTACACTTTTATGGATGGCTTTATTTTTGGTAATTAAAGCACCAATACGCAAGCCACACTCGCTGTATCTCTTCGAAACTGAATCGATTAAAATCACATTTTCTTCTATTCCTTTTAAATGAAAAGCTGAAATATACGGAGCTCCGGTATAACAAAACTCGCGATACACCTCATCGGAAAACAAGTATAAATCGTATTTTTTAACCAGATCGCGAATGGCATTCATCTCGCTCTGGGTATATAAATAACCCGTAGGATTGTTCGGATTACAAATCATAATGCCTTTGGTGCGGGGCGTAATTAATGCTTCAAATTTTTCGACGGGAGGCAATGCAAAACCATCTTCAATTTTTGATGGAATGGTTTTTACAATGGCACCTGCAACAATGGCAAATGCAGTGTAATTGGCATACGAAGGCTCGGGCACAATAATTTCATCGCCCGGGTCGAGCGATGCAAGGAAAGCATAGGTGACTGCCTCTGAGCCGCCGGTAGTAATAATAATATCGTCGGCGCATACATCAATATTATATCCATGATAATATTTGGCCAGTTTTTCGCGATACGAACGTATTCCCTCGCTTGGACTGTATTCCAGTATTTTCCTGTCGATACGCTGAATGGCTTCAATAGCCACACGTGGTGTTGGCAGGTCAGGTTGCCCAATGTTTAAATGGTAAACATGGATTCCTTTTTGCTTTGCTGCATCGGCATAAGGACCCAGCTTACGGATGGGAGACTCAGGCATCCTCACCCCTCGTTTTGATACTTCTGGCATATAATTTATGTGCTTTTAAACAAATCGCGTAAAGATATAACTATCAAACTGAAATAAAAAACAGCAATTCAAAATATCAATCATCAATTTTTATCTGTTAATGCTTACAGTTTTAAAAAATTGTCGATTTTAATGGAACAGCTGAAAAAAATTGAAGTATAAGTAGTTGAAAGGTGGGTTATTATCATATCTAAAAAAAATGTTGTATCGTATTTTTGAGTATAAACAATCAAAAATATATTGTTATGATTATAGGTATTCCAAAAGAGATAAAAAATAATGAAAACCGGGTAGCACTAACTCCTGCGGGAACTTCGGAAATGATTAAACACGGACATGAAGTTTATGTACAGGCAAGCGCCGGAACGGGTAGTGGTTTTTCAGATGACGCTTACATAAAAGCCGGCGCTAAAATTCTTCCGGCAATTGAAGACGTGTATGGCGAGGCTGAGATGATTGTTAAAGTAAAAGAACCCATAGAACCCGAATACAGTTTGATAAAAAAAGGACAGTTGCTGTTCACATATTTTCATTTTGCATCGTCGGAACAACTTACCAGGGCAATGATTGAAAACGAATCGGTATGTATTTCATACGAAACGGTAGAGTTGCCCGACCGTTCGCTGCCTTTGCTTATCCCAATGTCGGAGGTTGCCGGTCGTATGTCGGCACTAGAGGGAGCAAAATACCTCGAAAAAACATTTGGGGGTAGCGGAATACTGCTGGGTGGTGTTCCGGGCGTACTGCCAGCCAAAGTACTTATTCTGGGCGGCGGCATTGTTGGCACCGAAGCAGCAAAAATGGCAGCTGGCTTGGGCGCTGACGTAACTATAATGGACGTTAACCCCGCACGTATGCGCTATCTCGATGATATTATGCCGGCCAATGTAAAAACAATGATGAGTAATGAATACAACATTAGAGAGTTAATTCAGAATCACGATTTAATTATTGGTGCGGTTTTGATTCCCGGCGCGAAAGCCCCTTCGCTTATTACTAAAGAAATGCTTCACACAATGAAGTCGGGTACTGTTTTAGTTGATGTTGCCATCGATCAGGGAGGCTGTTTTGAAACCAGCCATCCAACAACGCACGATGACCCAACATTTATTGTTGATGATGTGATTCATTATTCAGTTGCTAATATGCCCGGAGCTGTACCACGCACTTCAACAATCGCATTAACAAATTCAACACTTTCGTATGTGCTAAAACTCGCGAATGGCGGATGGGTTAATGCATGCAGGACAAATGCTGCATTAAAGCGAGGATTAAATATTGTTAATGGGAAAGTTGTATATAGAGAAGTAGCCGAAGCATTCGGATTGTCCTATATTAATGTTGACTTAGTTCTTTGAAAAAGAATACGATACTGTTTAACACCTAAAAAAAGTGCATTTTTTAGGTATTTTTTTTAAAAAACACTTGCACAGTTCAAATATGCCTTTTATATTTGTATCAGAAATCAATTACAAACATGATTGATTTCAAGTCAAATCAAGTCTTTTTCATGTTTGGCGTTTTAGTTTGGGGGATAGTTTTTTGGGAGACATCAGATGATGTCTCCTTTTTTTGTACCAATTTGTAGAAAAAATTAATCAACAGGAATAGAAAACGCCAGAATTCTTGTGCTAAACTCAATCTTATCAATTTCACCCTGTTGGGTTGTCGAATAATCAATTTTATCGTTGGTCGCTCCTTTAATTTTATTAAGTGCAAATGTAGCAAGTTTGTTTTTGCCCTTTTCAATGTCTATTCTTTCAGCAAGATACTCACCAATGGTAGGATATCTTTCTTCCTGATTTGGTGTTGAAGTATTGTTGTTTTTGATATCAATTTCAATAATTTCGTATGAAGCTTCACTTGCAGAAATGGAAATTGTTTTAGATGCCAAAAGTTGCATGTCGCTAAAATCTTCTCGTGGCGAAATAGTCTCAACAGTTTGCAATTCGTTAACCTGAACAGGTTCAGCCAATGCCAGCAATTTCGGTTTGTAATTTGTAGTTATTAGTGATGGCTGAGGTTTTTCGGTTAAAGCCACTGTATGTTTCTCGGGCATTTTTAGTGTGGATACATCGTTTTGTTGCCACCAAAAGAACGAAATTAAAAGCACAACTGCCGCAGCAACTCTATATATATAAACAGGCAGGCCGGGGCTAAGCCTAAGAGAACTAATGTCGCTGTAGCAAATAGTTTCATCGGGTTTAAGCACTGTTGCTTTGAACAATTCGTATTCGTGTGCTGCTTTTGGGTTGCTTTGCAGGTAAGTCTGCAACCGTATTTCTTCATCGCTACTAAGTGTATGTTCAACCGAACGAATACATGTATCTTCAAAAACATCGGGCTGGTCGAAAACCGATTTCTTCAATGCTGAAAAATCGATATTAGGAAGCTTGTCAGGATTTAAACGCACTTTATCAACACCACTGAATTCTTCTTTCAAATCGGGATTTTTACGCAAAAAGAGGCGCAATTCGTCAATCTGCTCAACAGTTAAACTGCCATCGAGCCAATCGATTAACCATTCCTCGTAATTTTTACGTGTTATCTTCATTTATTTCGATTTTAAAATTATTCTTTATAAACTATATAACCCTTAAACTTTTATTATACTACTTTTTCCATCTGCCCGATATAATTTTTCAGGAATACCCTTGCCCTATAAATGTAAACCTTTACCTGCGACTCGTTCAGGTCGCATATTTTTCCTATTTCCTCGTACGAATACCCTTCGTAATCTCTGAGCAAAATAACCGACCGCTGAATTTCGGGTAGCTTCTGCAAACTTGCATCAAGTATTTCCTTCAGGTCGGTATATTGTCTCGAATGCGATACCTCGGGCATTTCGGATGTGTCGGCAACTACCATTCGTTTTTCGTGCCTAATCATATCAATCATCGTGTTGTGAGCAATGCTGAACAGGTACGATTTTGCCTTCTCGAAGCTAATATCCCTGAAATTCCGCCATAGCTTTTCGAAACTGTCCTGCACCAAATCGTGTGCGCGGTCTTCGTACCGAATATTTTTTAAAATATAGCGGTACAGCCGGTTTGCGTATTGCTCAACTATCTGGTTATATTCTCCGGTAGTCATTCATTATTAGGTTACGTCAGATTAGACGAAGGAGAAAACAAAAAGTTACAGGAAATATTGAAATAGTTTTGAATTAAGTTGTATTACCCTTCTAGATATTTCTTCATCATTTGAGCAATTGATTTTGGTTCGCCAATGATAGTAAGGATATCGTTCACCAATAATTCTGTATTCCCTTTTGGTGTAATAGTAATACCGTCTCTTTCAATAATGGCTACCAGCACATCGGTCGGGAACGGTATTTCCATAAGTTTTTTGCCAACCATCTCGTATTGTACAGTGTTTTCTGACAGTTGCACCGATATAAACCGTTCGTTGTGCAGCAGGAATTCTTTTGCTTGTCGATCATTTTCGAAGCTCAGAAAGTTTGTGACGAAATTTTCTCTTTCAACAATATCGGTAAGTCTTGAAAGCATCCGTAACTGCTGGCGCGCTTCAGTTGCAGGGTTCACCAGGAAGAATATGACCCGGATATAATCTTCTGAAGAAATGGCTCCTTTGCTTACTGGCTTTCGAACACCTCTTCCATCAACTTTCACTACATGCAAAGAGGGGTGGTCAATTCGCTCGTCTTTAGCATACAATATCGATACTTCGGGAATAATTAGCGCAGGTTCGATGGGTGAAATAGAATAAAATTCCTTAACAAGCTCATTTTTCGACATATGTAACTCAACCGAAAAAGCAGATGCAACGTGTTCTACAACGTGTTCAAAATTTACATTATCGTGAAATTTAGTAAATTGTGCCCTGATAATGGTTTCATCAAACGGATCGCCACGGCGCAGGCCTTTTTCTTTGAGTATTTCCATAAATTCGCTTTCAATATCTGAATACTGATGCTTACCCAACAATGCGAACCAATGAAAAATAGCCCCTTCGCGTTTTACTTTTTCGCGGGCATAGTAGTAATACCAGGCAAATGAAACAGCAATAATAAACAAACTGAATAAAACAGCTGTCCATCCCATGTAAATGATTAACATGAATGATATAAAAATACCGGCAACTTGCATCCACGGATATAATGGCGAACGATAGCCCGGATCGTAAGAATCAATTTTACTTTTTCGAAAAACGATAACTGCCAGGTTGATAAGCATAAAAATAAACAGCTGAAAAGCACTGGCAAGCTTTGCAATTCCTTCAGCTGAGATGAAAATGATAAAAACCAATATCAATGCGGTTGTAAATAAAATTGAATATACAGGTGTTCCGCTTTTCCCAACATTTGAGAATAGTGATGGAAAAAGTTTATCGCGAGCCATTGCAAACGGGTATCTTGATGAAGAAAGAATACCGGCATTACCGGTTGATGCAAAAGCTGCCATGGCAGCTCCCACCATAAGGTATGTACCGGTTTCGCCTGGTAACCACTGAAATAGTTCTTTAACAGCAGTTGCAGCTGGTGCTAAATCGTTAATGAAATCGGAGGGCTCAATTATGGTAACCATAATAAAAACACCCAGAAAATAAATAATACTGGTTACAGTAAGTGACAGGATCATCCCTAAGGGAATATTCCGCTCGGGCTTTTTTATCTCTTCAGCAACACTGGCAACTTTAGTAAGCCCCAGATACGAAACAAAAACAAATCCGGCAGTGATAATTAGCCCTTCAAGTCCATCAGTAAGGAAAGGTGTAAGGTGATCGTTTAATGCGGGGGTGTCAAACCTTTCAGTAAAAAAAATATTATAAAGCCCGTCAATAATAAACCCCCCCAATACCACCAATAATACAATAATGAAAAAGCTTTGCAATCCGGATGTTTTTTTTGCACCAACAAGGTTAAGGCCAGTAAAAACCAGAGTAGCTGATACTGCTACTATTCTAATAGGAACATCCCAAAAGATAGCAGCATAAGCCCCGATACCGATAATAGCAAATGCTGTTTTAAACACCAACGACAAATAAGTTCCAAGTCCGCCAATGGTTCCCATTAATGGGCCCAGACTTCGATCGAGAAAGAAATAAGCACCTCCTGCCCGTGGAAGGGCTGTCGAAATTTCAGCAATGCTAAACATGGCAGGCAAAATAAGCAAACCCGAAACCAGATAGGCAATAAAAACCGAAGGACCGGTATATTGCGAGGCCAAACCGGGCAGTAGAAAAAAACCTGAGCTAAACATAGCTCCGGTACTGATGGCAAAGACATCAAATAACCCCAATTCTTTTTTCAACCCTGATTTTCGCACCATAAAACGTAATACTATGTGTATAGCAGATTCTTGTTTTACTACAACAACAAATTTAACAATTAAGTTTAACTACTCCCTTACCGATAGGAAGGTTTCCAGCTCCGTATTTCATTAGATGAGAAAATCTTATCTATGGAGTGCTTTTTGGCCTGTTTTCTTGTCAATGTATTTGTCCATGGTAAGCGCTCCGAGGTGTCGGCTCCCGGGCCGGTATTTGCATATTCAGCATAAAAAGCGGTTTGATCGCGGTTTGTTTTCGACCAGTTTGACCAACCTTGCGGAGCTATGTGGCTACCCATTTCACAGTTCATAAAAATCACACTTGCATAATCGCGCCAGGGTCGGCCCAATAATACTTTATCTACATTTTCGGCTGCGGTAAGCTTGCAATTCATAAAAACAAAGCCATGCAAAATGTTTTTGGGAGTACTGGCAGCTGTAATGTATGAGTCGCTTTTGCTGTGAATTTCACACTTGTCGAAAATTACGGTTGCTTCACCAAAAATGAAATCGGTTGTGCCGTCGATGTAGCAGTTTTTAAAATACTGGCGGCTTCCTTCTCCGGCCAGGTAAGCCGTATCCTGATTTCCCGTTATGCGGCAATTTACAAATTGACAGCGATCGCCTTCAACATGCAGTGCCACTGCCTGGCCTACAGATCCGGCGGTATTTTCAATGGTGAGATTTTCAACAATCACGTCATTGGCTTCAACTTTTAAAGTGTAAGTATGAAAAGTACTGTTGCGCCCCCGATTTATTTTACCAAAATAATCGTCGTAAGTAATAATTGTATTTTTAGTGTCTTCACCTTTTAAAGTTAGCTTGTTGTTCCATGAATAAACGCGTATTTTTTCGATGTAAACTCCACTTTTTATGTGAATAGTTACCCGCTTATCGGGGAAAGATTTTGTTGCATTTATCGCTTCCTGTATCGAAGTAAAATCGGTCGAACCGTCTTTAGCCACATACAAATCATATTCGATGGCTGCTTTTGTGCCAAATGGTATTAAAAATAGAAAGAGAAGAATAACTGTTGATATTGATTTTGCGTTCATCGTATTTTGTTTTTGGTTTATGAACAAAAATATGAAAGATAATTGACCTTGCAATTCGCTTATTTTTTGAACATCTCTTTTGAAATCATAGCATGCTCTTTATGGTCGAGCATTGGTTCAGGGTAATTGTCGCCTGTAATTTCCCCTTTCTCAATATCATGAATTTGCTTGGCGCTGAATGCTTTTAATTCCGGGATCCACTTTTTTATGTATTTGCATTCAGGGTCAAACCGACGTTGCTGGCTCCATGGGTTGAAAATACGAAAGTATGGTTGAGCATCACAGCCTGTTGAGGCAACCCACTGCCAGTTGCCGTTGTTCACTGCCGGGTCGTAATCGGTGAGGTGGTTGGCAAAAAATTGTTCGCCCCATCGCCAGTCAATGTGCAAATCTTTGGTCAGGAACGAAGCCGCGATCATGCGCACACGATTGTGCATGTATCCGGTACTAACAAGCTCCCGCATTCCGGCATCGACAATTGGAAAACCAGTTTGGCCGTTACACCAGCGCTCATACTTCTGTTCATCGTGGTTCCACTGGATATCGTTGTATTTCTCCCGAAAAGCATTGCCCAATACATGAGGGTAGTGCCAAATAATATGTGTGAAAAAATCGCGCCAGTATAGCTCATTTATCATTGGGTGCTGTTTACCGAAAAAGGTCGCTAATTTGTGATATGTTTCGCGCACCGATACTGTACCGAATTTGTGGTGAGCCGATAGCAGGCTGGTTCCCCAAATGGAGGGTATGTTACGTTGAAGTTCGTAATCGGCCAGTTTTTCGATGTGCTCCAAAAGCTCCAGCCCTTCGGTTCGACCACCTGTAACCAAAAGATAAGGATTGTGATTTTTTATCAACGATTTTGGGTCGTGAAATGAAAATGGGAAATTTATTTCTTTGTTAAAATAATTTGAATACAAATTGTGCACAGGTTCTGAAATGGCATTCAATCGAGCTTTCTTCATAAATGGAGTGAAAACGGTGTAGGGTTTTCCATCATTTTTTTGTACTGTTTCGGGTTCATTAAGCAGGGAGTCGGCATATACGTTGAGCTCAATCTTGTACTTTTTGCAAACTTTGGTAATTGTCTCGTCACGCTCACGGCTAAACGGGGTGTAGTCGCGATTAAAAAACACAGCGTCGGGCTTTATGGCGTCAATAAGTTGCTGTATCACTTCGTGGGCAATACCTATAAAAAAATAGAGTTGAGAGCCTTTTGATTTTATTTTTTGGTCGAGTTCAAGTAGCGAATTAATCATAAATTCGAATTCATTGTGCCCGTGATAAGGATTTTCAAGTTGTCGTTCGTCGAAAATGAAAATTGGTAAAACGTGCTCCGATTTTTCGAGCGCTGCCATTAAAGCAGTATTATCGTTAAGCCGAAAATCGCGCCTGAAAATGTGTATCGATAATGAGAATAGTTTCATAAAAATGTGTTTAATGTCGTAATTAGAATAACACAAAACCAATTTAGAGGTTTACATTGGACTTCCTTTTAGATAATGTTTATTTTTAACTTTTACAAGGGGCATAATTTTTAAAAAATAAATGCTTTTTATTACATTTACTCAGACAATTAGAATAAATACCTAATAAATATAATTATGAATAAAAAAGTAATAGTCATTGGTTTTTTTCTTTTATTGGGATATGGCATGAGTTATGCAGCCGATTTTCAAAAAGATACTCTTTATTCCCGTTGGATAATTGATTCAAGAATTTCAGACTTTCGTAACAAATCGCGCACATCACATTTTAAAACAGAAACAACCGACCGCAATGTTGGGTGGGACTATGTGCCCGGACTGGTGGCCAAAGCTGTTATTATGGCCTGGGAACAATATCAGGATGAAACATGGAGCCAGAGCTGGCATTCATCGATTGAGGATTATGCAGATAATACACCTATGCATTTGGGGTACAGCAATATTGACGACCTGAATGCTGCAAAAATGTTTTTTGAATTATATCGTGGTGCAAAAAAAATTGGCGATGATGGAAAAGCTGCCATATATAAAGAAAAGGCTACTTTATGTCGCTATAAACTCAAGTATGAACATATGCGAATTGGCAAGAACTTACCGGGTTCAGGAGGGTTCTGGCACAAAAAGCAATACGTAAACCAAATGTGGTTAGATGGTTTATACATGGGGCCATCTTTGTACGCCGAATGGCAAAGTAACTTTGGCGAAGAAATCAATAAGGAGGATAATATCGAATCGTGGAATGATATTGTAATGCAATTCGATACTATATTTAAATATACCTGGGACGAGAAGAAAAAGCTATGCTACCATGCATGGTCGGCCGAACCTCTGAACAAAGCATCATCGTTTTGGGCCGATTCGGAAACTGGTCGTTCGCAGGAATTCTGGGCGAGAGGTATTGGCTGGTTTTTCGCTGCACTTGTCGATGTGCTAGAATTTATACCCGAATCGCATCCGGGACGAAATAACCTGGTTCAATATACTCAGTTGGTTGCCGATGGATTAAAAGAACGTCAAGATGAAAACACAGGATGTTGGTATCAACTTTTGCAATACGACGACAGCATGGTAGGCAGTTGTGGTGTTAAAAATTACCTGGAATCATCAGCTTCATCAATGTTTACCTACGCTTTTCTGAAAGCTATCCGTCTGGGCGTCGTTTCTGAAAAAGAATATTTGTTAATGGCTAAAAAAGCATACAAAGGTTTGATAGAACAATTTGTTGTTGAGGAAGATGCAGGTACAATTAAATTAATTCAGAGCTGCGAATCAGCTGGGTTAAGCGGAACTCGTAAAGGTGATGCTGATTATTATTTATGTGGAAAAGATGTTCCGATTCATAACAATACCGAAGGTAAAGTGCTTGGACCTTTTATTATGGCCAGTCTTGAATTTGAAAAACTTGATAAATAACAATAGAACGTCAGATGTAAATTGTGCATCCTACATTTTTTAAATCATCCCAAAATCCGGGGTACGATTTTGTCACCACCATAGGGTCGTTAATTTTTATGTGATTATTAGTCAGTGCTACAGGAGCAAAGGCCATTGCCATACGGTGATCGTGGTAAGTGTCGATTTCAGCAGTGCTTTCAAACAATGCTTCATCAAGGTTACCGTTCCATGCCAGTTCGCCGTGAGCAGGTTCTGTAAGCTCGGCACCCAGTTTTTCGAGTTCGGTGATGAGCGCGTGTATGCGGTCGGTTTCTTTTATTTTGAGGGTTTCGAGGCCGCTAAAGTGAAACGGGATGCCTTTGCACACGCACATTACTGCAAAAGTTTGTGCAATGTCGGGGTTCTCGACAAAATT
>JAQICD010000222.1 GCA_027858715.1 Prolixibacteraceae bacterium | reverse complement strand
TCTTGAATTTTAGCAATATCTTTGTTCTGTAGCATATTTGTATTTTTTGGTTTGCACTTTAAAAATACAGTAAAACCAGACATTTAGCAAGGTTTGTATGCTACATTTTTTTGTTTTTTCCTCTTGAAACATTAGTAATTAAGGGGTGCGAAACTTGAGTTTATAAATACAATGGAACTTCCTGGGAGGGTTTTACAGTTACAAACGATAATAGTCTGGATGCAGTCTGCCAGGATATAGCTGAAGATATTCATGGCAATATTTGGTTTGCCGGCGAACAGGATTTAACCAGCTATAATGGTCTGAGTTGGTCTCAACATTTAAATCCTACGAATGGTCTGGCAGCGGCAACAACAAATGCTATTCGTGCTGTAATTGCAGATTCACAGGATAGAATATGGATTGGAACCAACGGTGGAGGTATTTCTATGCTTTATGAACCTTCCACTACATGTGATCCTTATGGTTGTTACCGAAAATCTCAATTACCCGGCAAAAGCTACCATTTATAATATGTCTGGTAAAAAGATTCTATCAAACATTGAGATCCTTTCCGAACAATTTGAGATGGAATTAAATCAAAATGTAAAAGGGATTTTAATACTTGTTATCAACGATGGACATAGGATGAAGACGAAAAGAATCATGGTAGAGTAGTTGATCGAATAACAGAGGGAGGATTGATTTCTTATTGAAGTCAATTCTCCTTCTTTTTATATCATCTTTCTATTATTTGAAAAAACGTTCGGCGTAGTTTTTATGCGGATAAAACCTTGTGCAATAAACAAACCGGCCATTATTATTAAAAGCATCTTCTATACAACAAAACCTATCCTTCGTTAAATAGAGTTTACATTACGTCAGATTCTTTCCAATCAATATTATCTTGCATCTTATTGCGAGTTAGTGAAATATACACTATATTGTTTTTTTAATCACAACCTAATCATCAAATGTCAAGAGAAAAGTCTATGCCACTTGCCAAGTTATTCTTGTATTCTATCAACTTAGTTTCATTTTTAATTCTTCCCATATTCCCAAATAAGAGGTGTTTGCATACCCAAAAAATCGGTGAGGAATGAATTGTAATTACACTGCATTGTAATAGGTGATCAGTTGGTTCAAAGCAATGAATGTTTAGTTTCTTCTTGATGCTTGAAGAAGATAATATACCACGACACAGAACATACATATTTTTCAAATTCAAAAATGATAATTTTTAAAACGTATTAAAAAAGTCAAAAATAAAATGAAGCCTAAATCAATTCTCCGAATTTTACCATTGGTAATCTTGTTTGCCATTGCGAACAACATCTATAGCCAATCGCCAGAGGCTTTTCAATATCAGGCAGTCATCAGAAATGCCGATGGCAGTGTTCTTCCAAATACAGATATCACGTTGGATGTATCCATACAAAACAGCAGTGGTACGGTATATTCCGAGAGCCACTCATTAAAGACCAACGACTATGGATTGATTACCACCCAAATTGGAGGTGGTTCCGTTACCAGCGGAAGCATGTCGTCCATCGAATGGGGCAGCGATGTACACTACCTGAGTGTTTCCATGAGCGATGGTACAGACACGGTGGATATGGGCACTACTCAAATTCTTAGTGTGCCTTATGCTTTGGAAGCAAAACATGCAGCTACAACGGATGCTTTTACGCTTACTTCGCCAAACGGGACAGTATTTACATTAAGTGTTGACGATGCTGGTAACATTGAGGCCATCTCTTTATCCGCAACCGTAAATTCTTCGGATATATCATGTTATGGCAGCTCCGATGGGGCAATTATCGTTTCAGATGCCTCTGGTGGAAGTGGCAATTACGAATATTCAATTAACGGTGGTTCTACCTGGCAAATGGGCGCAACATTTACGGGATTGTCAGTATCGGCTTATCATGTCATGATTCGCGACCGCGACAATCCTTCGAATTCAAAAACTTTAAATAGCAATGTATCCATCACAGAACCACCACAATTATCAGCCAACATAGCTTCAAGCAACAATACCTGTTATGGCGATGCTCAGGGTACGATAACTTTAAGTAATGCACAGGGGGGTTATGGCACTTATGCCTACTCGATTAACGGTGGATCATCGTGGCAAACCAACCCGGCTTATACCGGGCTTCCTGCCGAAACCTACAATGTGTTGTTACGCGATAATGCGAATACAAGCTGTACGGTAAGCATAAACAGCTCCCTTGAAATAACTGAACCAATTATTCTATCAGCCAATCTAGGTTCAACTAATTTAACGGCCAACGACTCCGGCGACGGAAGCATCACCATCAGTTCACCTACGGGAGGAAGCGGCAGTTATGAATACTCAATTGATGGTGGAATCAGCTGGCAAAGCAGCGGAAGCTTTACCGGACTGGATGCAGACACTTATAATGTGATGATGCGGGATGCCGTGAATACCGCATGTGAGAAAACGCTCAACGGGAGTCTTCAGGTTAATGAACCAGGAGATTTAAC
>JAQICD010000188.1 GCA_027858715.1 Prolixibacteraceae bacterium | reverse complement strand
TTTATTTTGATTTTTTCAAAAATAATTAAAAAGAATACCTTCCTTTTGTTTAAAAGTGAAAGTTGTTGACACAAAATCAACTGCGTTGTAAATTTTTCGATAGGTAATAAGAATTTTTCAGCAACGGTATTGAATGGTTTTGCAGAATTACTGGTGGGCTTAGTTTTTTTATTTGCAACCATGATGGGTTTTTATTGTTTAAATACAAATGGAGGTCTTATGGATTTATCAGGTATAAGAAGGGAATATACACAACGTGGGCTGAACAAGCATACGATTGATCGCAACCCGTTGAAGGAGTTGGAGAAATGGTTGAAAGAAGCAGAAGACACAGGATGTAACGAACACTCAGCAATGACCATTGCAACAGCTAATGCCGACGGACATCCGTCGATGCGTGTGGTATTGCTGAAATATCTGAAGCCTGAAGGATTGGTGTTTTTTACGAATTACAGAAGCCGGAAAGGAAAAGATTTATCGGTTAATAGTAATATTGCCGCACACTTTTTTTGGCCGGAGTTGGAGCGTCAGGTGAAAATCGAGGGGATGGTGCATAAAACCGATGCTGAAACCAGCGATGCCTACTTTGCTTCGCGACCTTTCGAGAGTAAAATAAGTGCAATTATGTCGCATCAGAGCTCTGAAGTGGCTGGGAGGCATGAGCTAGAACAAATGTGGCGTGATGAAAAGAAGAAATGGCAGGAGCAGACTATTGAGCGCCCCGATTATTGGGGTGGCTACCTGATTAAGCCTACCCGTGTAGAGTTTTGGCAGGGAGGCGAACACCGTCTGCACGACCGCATTTTATATTTAAAACATTTCACTAAATGGGATATTGTGAGGTTGATGCCTTAAATTATCCCGATCACTTGATTTATATTTTATAGCAAGATATAATTTCGGCTTCACTTAATCAACTGTTGATTATATCTTTTAGCAGTTTCAAAGTGTCAGGAGATATTGGAACTTCACCCGAAGTTGTTGTTAGCCTTCGTGCTTTATGTTTAAGTTGAATAATGTGCGAGATATTAACAACATGCGATCGATGACATCTGAAAAATGAATCGCTTCTTATTTTTTCTTCTACACAAGATAGATTCATATAAATTTTAATTGGGTCATCTCTGTGAATTGAGAATAATAATGAGTAGTTATGATCAGCTTCAATTCTGATAATTCCTTCGGGTTTTAATATCGCATAACCATCAGACGTTTTAAAAACGATTTTATCTGTTATGCGTTCTTTGAGTATTTTTTTGTTAATCATATTGGGTGGTGTTTAAGGGAAAATCACGTTTCAAATATTGTTAAAGTATTGCTTCTATTGTGTAATTTTTTTCAAATATTATATAATTTATTCTAAAAAATACATTTAGTTGTTTAAGAAATATTCTATTGTACATTTCAACCCATCTATAAGAGACACTTCAGGTGACCAATTATTTAAATGTTCTTGTGTTTTCGTTATGTCTGGCTTACGTTTAACAGGATCATCATCTGGAAGAGGCATAAATACTATTTTAGATTTTGAGCCGGTTATACTGATAATTAGCTGAGCCAGTTCGAGAATCGTAAATTCCACCGGATTGCCGAGATTTAAAGGGCCGGTGCATTGATCGCCGGTTTGCATCATTCTTATAAGGCCATCAATTAAATCATCTATATATTGAAAACTACGTGTTTGCATACCGTCTCCGTAAATTGTAATGTCGTTGCCATTAATTGCCTGCATAATAAAGTTAGAAACAACCCTGCCATCATTCGCTTGCATGTTAGGCCCATAAGTGTTAAAAATGCGCACAATTTTTATTTTTACTTTATTCTGGTTGTTGTAGTTAACAAAAAGAGATTCTGCACATCGTTTTCCCTCATCATAGCAAGAACGTATTCCAATTGGATTTACGTTTCCCCAATAATCCTCTTTTTGTGGGTGCTTCAACGGATTTCCATATACCTCGCTGGTAGATGCTTGTAAAATCGTCGCATTTACCCGCTTAGCGAGCCCCAGCATATTAATTGCACCTAAAACGGATGTTTTAATTGTTTTTATAGGATTATGCTGGTAGAAAACAGGTGAAGCAGGACACGCTAAGTTGAATATTTCGTCAACTTCGGCATAATAGGGTATTGTAACATCATGTCTTACAACCTCAAAATTTGGATAATCTAAAAGATGAGTTATATTCTTTTTGTTACCTGTATAAAAGTTATCCAAACATATAACCTCGTTCCCATCGTTTAATAAACGTTGGCATAAATGTGAGCCGACAAAACCGGCACCGCCAGTAACCAATATTCGTTTCATATTTATGCGTTTTGTTTTATAGAAGCAGAATCAAACGGCGTTATAATCTGGAAGTCTTTTGGGTTGTGTTGGCTATTTCGACCAATACTCAAATATTCAAACCCCATATTACGCATGTCGTTTGTGTCGTACATATTCCTGCCATCAAATACTAATTTGTTTTTAAGGAGTTTTCCTATAGTATTAAAATTTGGAGTTCTAAACTCAGCCCATTCAGTTATAATCACTAATGCATCGGCATTTTGGCACGCATCGTAAGAATTACTGCAATACACTATTTTGCCGCATAGAACTCCTTTAGATGAATCCATTGCAATTGGATCATATACATTAATCTTTGCACCCATTTTTAGCAGTTCTTTGATAACAACAAGTGCCGGTGCTTCTCTTATATCGTCAGTCTTTGGCTTAAAAGCTAACCCCCAAACAGCAAATGTTTTGTTGCATATTTCATTATCGAAATAATTTTTGATTTTATTTATCAAAACTGTTTTTTGCCGATTATTTACTTCTTCAACAGCATTTAAAACATCGAGCGAATAATCATAATCACGGGCTGTTTTAATTAATGCTTTTACATCTTTAGGGAAGCATGACCCACCATAGCCGGTTCCCGGATATATAAATTTGTTCCCAATACGTGGATCGGTACCAATGCCCATTCGTACATGATCGACATTTGCCCCAACAAGTTCGCACAGGTTTGCAATATCGTTCATGAATGATATTCTTGTTGCAAGCATCGCATTGGCCGTATATTTGGTCATTTCAGAAGAAGCAATATCCATGGTTAGAATTGGATGGCCGTTTACAACAAAAGGTTTGTAAATTTTTCTCATTACATTTTCGGCACTTTTGGTTTCAACTCCAATAATTATTCTATCGGGTTTCAGAAAGTCTTCAATTGCATTGCCTTCTTTTAAAAATTCAGGATTTGATGCCACATCGAAAGGAACTTCGACTCTGCGTTTTTTTAATTCATTTTGAATGATTTTTTTCACTTTAAGTGATGTACCTACCGGAACGGTGCTCTTGGTAACTACCACTAAATATTGATTGAGATGTTTCCCTATCTCTTCGGCAACATTCATTACATATTGCAAGTCGGCATTACCTTCAAAATCGGGAGGAGTACCTACAGCAATAAATACGGCATTACAATTGGCCAAACTATCTTTGATGCTGGTTGTAAATGACAACCTGTTTTGTGTTGTATTGCGTATAAGTATTTCTTCCAACCCAGGTTCATAGATTGGAACTTCTCCTTTTTTTAAAGATTCAATTTTATTTGAATCAATGTCGACACACGTAACGTTTAACCCTGTTTCTGCCAGGCAGACTCCCGATACAAGCCCAACATAACCTGTTCCGATAATAGAAATATTCATAGTAAATGTTTTAGTTGTTATGTTTAGATTTTAGTTGTTGTTGATTTTGATGTTTTTCATTCGTTTATATTTATAACTTTCAATGGCAACTCATGGAACTCGCATCCCGATGTACATCGGGATCATCAGCGGTTGTGGTTTGCGTCCGAATCCCCGACTTTCGGGGCAGGCTATGCTCGTTTCGCTTGTTTTTTGTTTCTCATCAAATAGTAGTAAGCTAATGGAATAAAGTATAGACTTACAAAAGTTCCGATGGCCATTCCGCCAATGATGGTGTAGGCCAGGGGTTGCTGAAGGCGCGAGCCAAAGTCGCTGCCCCATAGAAATGGTATCATAGCTAAAATAGTAGTGGCGCTGGTCATGATTATTGGTTTCAAACGCCTCCTGCCGCCTTTCTGTATAGCTTCCAAAATGGGATGCCCTTTACGTAGCAGCCTGTTAATGGTGTCAATTTTTAAAATTGAATCGTTGATAATGATTCCCGTCATAACCACTAACCCAATCATGCTCATGATATTAAGGCTGTTGCCCGACAACCACAAAACAAGTAGGGCACCCGCTATATCGATGGGGATTTCTATAAAGAGTATTAGCGGCTGGACAATTGAGTTAAATTGGGCTGCAAGAATAAAGTAAAGCAATAAAAGTGATATAGAAAGAATGATCATTAATTCTGTAAATATTTTTCGGTTCGAGAATAAACCTCCTGAATATTTAACATGAATATCGGGGTAGCTTTTCATTACCTCGCTAATATCTTTTTGCATTTGCTCCAGTAAGTTGTCTGGGATATTGTAGTTGAGTGATGCATAAATTCCATCTTTTCCCCCATAAAAATATTTGTAGCCTCTAATATTCTTTAAATCAACAAGATGTCCTATGGGAATGCTTCCTGCATTACTTATGGGTACACGCACTGTTTTCAGTATCGAATGAATATCTTTTTGTTCGCCCGTTAAAATTACAGGCACTTCGTATTGTCCTTGTCTAATGGTAAATAAATTGAGTTTGTTAAATGATTTTTGCAGGATGCTGGTTAGTTGGTTTAGCGATACATCGTAAAGTTTTATGCGGTCGAAACGTGGGCTTATCTCATAATAATTCTGTGTTGGGATATCGCTTGATGGTTTATACCCTGTTTTGTTATACACAGAAGCTGCAATGTTGTTTAATAGGCCAGGAGATGGCACCGGTTCTGCACCATTTGTCCATAGTTGTAGTTCGAAAGGAGCATCGTTATCTGCAAATAATTTTTCGAATATTGATTCAGGTTTTCCATATTCGAAAAGTGCATCGGGATAATGTTTTTCTATCCATCTCTCGAATGTTTTTATGATATTGGTACATTGTTCAGCGCTTGTAGTTTTAAAATATATAACAGCTTCTTCGGGCGAAAGATTTGCACCACTTTCAAGCATAAATGACTGAGGTCCTATTGTGCATGATATCTGCGAGGTGATCGTGTCAACCATTGATACAAATGAAGCAAGGCGCATGTGGTTGTTCCCGACTGAGATGTTTTGATTCCAGTTTACATTAATGATGGCCTCCTTTTGTTCAGATGAGGGAAAACGTTCTTTTGGAAGCTGTATAAATGCGAAACAGCCTGTTATGAGCAGTAGTAGGGTCCCTGAAAGAAACCAGCCTTTGTTGCGGAATACCCGGTCGTATCCTTTGTCGTAACTGTTTTCGATGTGGTTGAATGCATGAAGCCATTTAAGATTTAATCTTTTTGGTTTTTTGTCCTTCTTTTCTGCTTGTCGATTATAGAGCCGGGCATATAATACCGGTATAAGTGTAATAGAAACAACTAACGATGAAAATAATCCGATGGTAACGGCCATTGCCTGATCGTAAAACAGAGCACCTGTTATTCCACTTAAAAAAATTAGGGGAATAAAAACGGCACAGGTGGTTAAAACGGAGCTTATTAGTGGTTTCACAACTTCTCTGGTGCCTTTAACGCTCGCTTTTATTACATCTTTTTTGCCCTTTTTGTAGTGTTGGGTAATGTTGTCGATAACAATAATCGAATTGTCGATCATCATGCCGACACCAAGTATGAGACCCGATAAAGACAAAATATTGATGGAAATGTCGAAAATAAAAAAGAACAGCAAACTGATAATTAGGCTTACTGGGATAGAAATACCGATGAGCAGGGGCGACTTTAAATCTTTCAGAAACAGCAACATAATTAGTATGGCCAGCATGCTGCCAATAAGTAAACTGCTTTCGAGGTTCGATATCGAGTAGTCGAGCAACTCGGTTTGATTGCGTGCTACTTCAAAGTTTAAGCGTGGATAATCTTCGTTGAGAGAAGCAAGCAGGGTTTGTGTTTCGGTTTTAAGATCCTCAATGCGGGTATCCGACTTTTTAATAACGGCCATCACTACAGACTGGTTTTTACTGCTTGTAAAAATGCCCCGCCCTATTTTGGGTTTCACTGTAACATCGGTTAACTCTTTTAACAGGAAAATCCGGCCTCCGGCTTTAATAATGGTATTTTCGATGTCGCGCCTGTTTTTGAGTAAGGTCGAATATTTAACATTAAACACGTACATCCCATTGCGTACTTTAATGTTGCCCATCGAAAGATTGTTTTCTTCGAGTGCACTTTGTATGGTGTGGTAGTCGATACCTAACGCGTTAAGCTTATCGAGACTAGCGTTGATGTTTATTTCGGGGTATTCCAAACCGCTTATATCTACCATGGCTACCCCGTTGAGTTGTTCGATACGTTTTTTTATAATTTGCTCGCTAAACTCGCTTATTTCCATAAACCGTTCTTTGTTTTCGCCGGCATACTGGTTTTTTAGCGAAACGTTGAGGTAAAATACCGGGATGTCGGTTGCGGAGGCTTTTATTATACGCGGACGTTCGAAGCCCGATGGCATGTTGTACATTAAACCATCCATCTTTTCGTTTACTTCAACAAAGGCATAGTTGATATTTGTATTGTACCTGAATTTGAGTTTAATGGTTCCCTGTTCGTTTCCTGCTATCGTTTCGATATCGTCGAGGTGGGTTAACTGAAGCATTTGGCGGCGTATGGGGCGTATGTAATTTTGTTCTACTTCGCCGGCCGATTTGTCGGGAGCCGAAACCTGGATGGTAATCTCGGGGATGTCGATATCGGGCAGCAACGATACCGGAATTAATCTCATGGCAACATATCCCAATATGACAACGGCAACGAATGTCATTATTACCGCGACGGGCCGTTTAACAAGGAATTTTATCATGGTTTAGTGGTTTTTGTCGTGTTTGTTCTGTCTCGTGTTTGTTGTTCAGCTTATTGCCTGGTTTAGTTTAGCACATTATCGAGCATATTTTCAAAATCGGCATCAAGGTTTACTTGTTTGTTAAAATCGTACAGGCAAAGTTTCCTGATAATAAACAGGTAGTGCCAGTATCCCATAAGCGAGTTGAGGTAGTTGTTTTGAGCACTTTGCATTTCGTTGTACGAACTATTGATATCCAGCACACTGGCTTTTCCCAGTAAAAACTGTTGTTGTACTGCTCCGTAAGCTATTCGTGAAATACTGTCGGCCTGCGAAGCAGCCATTAGCTGCCGGCGTTTGATGTTGAAGTTATTAACCATGTTGTAAACTTCGAGCTCTATGGCTTCTTTTTGTTTTCGGGCATTTTCGGCAACCAGTTTTTTGCTGAGTTCTGCTTTGGTAATGTTGCGTTTTGAGTCTCCCCAGTCGAGCAAGGGTAACGATATGGTAAACGATACCGATTGCTGGTCTTTTAAATCGCGGTATGCATCAATAAAAGTATCCTGGTTTTGGTTTAAGCCGATGGTTGTGCTGAAATTTGCCGAAAACCGATCCGATTTTGCAATTTTGATCGACTGTTCAGCAAAAATGAGGTTGTTTCGGAGTGCCAAAATATCGGGGTTGTTTTCAAATGCTTTGGCAACAGCTTCTGCCGGTACAATATTTAATGTGGGAATGTTATCAGGTATGCTGCATTTTGTTTTGGTGTCGCGGGATAGTTCCAGAAAATTGTTTAAAGCCATCTGTGCTTGCTCTTTAGCCCTGATGCTGCTCTCGTGTGCTATGCCTGCATTTACCTTTTTGAGCTGAAGTTGCAGGTAATGGTCGCGCGTTATTGCTCCAATTTCAAGTTTTTTTTGTCCGAAAAGATATAGTGTATCGGCAGTGTTTTTATTGAGAAGTGCAATTCGCTCGTTCATTTCGGCATTTAATAAACTGAAAAATAATTCTACTGCTTTTATGCTTAGCGCTTCTACATCTTCGATATATTGTTTTTTTGCTTTTTCAAATTCTAGTGGAGCTGTTTTTGCTCTCCATTTGTAAGGGTTCGTTTTAGCAAAGTCTTGCGAATAGGTAATGCGTATCGGGTACGAAATAAAGGATGTGTAGTCGTTGATGTTATCTCTGAACGAGCTGTAGCGGTAAAGGTTCGAATTTACAGATATATTGCCACCGGTAAGTTTCAGTGCCTGGTTCAGGTTAAGACTCCCGCGCGAGGTGAGGCTCTGGATATCGTAAGGTTTGTATCTGCCGCTTTCCGAATCCCATCGTTCCTGAATGGATCGCGAATAGTCGGCCGGCGATAGCGACAGGTTTACTTTAGGATATAACGATTTTAAGTACGACTGGTAATTTAACGCCTTGTCGAGGTACAAATTTTTGGCTCTAAACGATTCGAACGACTTTTGACGGGCCATGTTAATGGCTTCTTCAAGGCTTAAGTTGATGTTTTGAGCATTTGTGGTTTTGGCAATAACACATACAATGCATAACGTTAGCACGACGTATCGAAAAGTGTGTTTAAAGAGTTTCATGGTGCAGCTTATATTTTGGGTTCTGTTTATTTGCGTTCAATTACATTTACCGGCGAAAGATGTGCCAGGTTAAAGTTTCCTTCGATAATTACTTCTTCGCCTTCGCCGATGTTGCTGTTAATAACCGTGAATGTTGAATTTGTCTCACCGGTTTCGACATATCTCCAATGTGCGGTGTCGTTTTTACAAACAAAAACCACGTTTCGTTCCTGCCTGAGGGTGACTGCTTCTTTAGGTACAAACACCTTAGCACCAGTCGGTTTTTTTATCATTACTTTTACATTCATTCCTTCAGACAGTATGCCGCTTGTGTTTTTTATCAGGGCCTTTACTTTAACCATGCCGTTTTCTTCAACTTTCGGATTTATTTCGGTTAAAATGCCGGTTGTTGTATCGTTTTCGAACGAGAATGGAATAATTTCGACCGCCATGTTTTTTTGAAGTTGTGACATTTCCATTTCGAGCACAGAAAACGAAACTTCGAAATCGTTATCGTTGATTAGTGTGCAGAATTTCTTATATAACGACGTTTCGTTGAATGGTTTTGCCTCAAGGTCGGCAATAATACCATCGAAAGGAGCCTTGATGCTGCATTTTTCAAGATTAATGTGTGCTGTTTTCAACGAGTTTTTAGCATCGAGATAACCTGAGCGTATAATTGCCATTTTCATAATATGAGCCGGTACCGATATAGAATCGGCTAAAGAATAGCCCTGGTTAATAAGATTCTCTTCGAGGTAAAGGCGACTTTTTTCCAGGTTTCGTTCACTCATATCATAATTGAGTTGCTGCTGTGTGCTTTCAACGGTGGCCAATAAATCGCCCTTTTTAACTTTTTTCCCGTTGTGTACATTTACCGAAAGAATTTTCCCGTTTTGTTCAAATAAAATGTCTGCTTTTTCGCATGCTTCTAGCTTGCCGTTGTTTTCAAATTCGTTGTAAAAAACACCTTTTTGGGCTTTTGCCGTAATCACTACATAGGTGTCGTCGGTATAACTGATTTTACCTGTCTCGAAGTTGTTATCTTTCGAATTTGGTTTGCACGAACAAACCGCGGCTAAACAACAAAATGCAATAAAATAGGGTTTCAAGGTTTTCATATCGATTATTTGTATTGTTTCTTTTTTTCTTTTATTCCTTTTACAAATAGGGGTAATATAAGCACAATGGCAATCAGCGAAAATATAAGGCCGCCAATGGTGCCCGCTGAAAGACTAAACCAGAAGGCTTCTTTTTTTCCGCCCGATAGAAATGGAACAAGCCCCAGTACGGTTGACAATAATGTTAAAATTACTGGTATTAGTTTGTTGTTGTATGCTTTCAGGTAGGCTCTTAAAGGGCTTAACCCCGGTTTTTTATTTCGTATGTTGTTAAGGTCGTTAAGTATGTATAGCGCCGAGTTTACAGTTAACCCGCTTAAAAGCAACAAGGCAGCATAGCCTCCCTGGTCGAATCCAAGGTTGAACAGGTAGAAGGTAACAAATACGCCGATAAATGATAAGGGAATCATTAGCAGTACCGCGAGGGGCTGACGCAGAGAACCAAAAACGATGGCGCATATAAAAAAGATGATAATTGCTACTAAAAGAATAAGGCGGATTTTTGTGTTGTCTTTGTCCTGATCGAGCCACCAGCCCCCCTGGTTGTATAATCGTTTTATGCGATACCCAATGGGTAATTGCTGTGCTACGCGTTGTTCTACCTGCCCCAATATGTATTTTTGCTGGCCGGAACTTCCTATAAAGTTGAACTCAACTACCAGCGTATATTCCATGTTTTCTTTGTTGATGAGATCTTGCTCGCGTTCTTTACGAAAACTTCCGAACTGCGAAAGCCTGCTTATCTTCTCGTAGCCGGTTGCAATTGGGGTGTTGAATAATTTCCAAAAGTCGGGAATTGTTTTTGTTTCGGGAGTAAGGTAAATGTAGCTGGTGTACCCGTTTTCGTATATGGGCATTACCAAGTACTGGTGTTTCGATAAATTGCTTAACTCGTTCATTACTATCCCTGTTGATATTCCGGTGCGTTGCATTTTATCGGTGTTCAGTCCAAGGTAATACTCGCGATGAATAGTGCCGCCCGAGGTCGCTCTGCCGTTTATAAAAATTGATTCTTTCTCAACTCGAGGTATTTCAACCAGGTGCGACTGCACTTTTCGGGCATATTCTTTGAGCTGTTCGAGGTTGTATCCAAATAATTGTATCCGGCAATTGCGACGTCCTTCGTTAAGCGAATTGTTAAACCCACGCCCCACGCCAACGATGCTCCAGTCGGCACTGCCCAGCTCTATGGCTTTCCTTCCCAGTTCACTCTTTAGTTCATACGGAAATGAGCTATACTCGTTTTCGGGCTTAAACAGTATGGTTGTTTGGGCCGACGAAGGGCTGTAAATACGAGTTTCGAATTGTTCTATCTCGTCGTATTGTGCCAAAAAGTTTTCTATAATTTTGAAAACCGAGTTGGTTTGTTCCAGCGTGCTGCCATCATTCATTGTAGCCGAAACGTTTAGCGAAGTGCGCCTGTTCGAATTGCTTATGGCACTATGTTGTACCTTTTCGGTAAATAAGCGAAGAGTGCCTCCCAGTGCCACGTCGCTTACCGGTTTAATTTTTTCGGTGAAGAACTGCGCACCCAGCGTGTTGTTGTATAATTTGTTATACCACGCATCGCCCTTGCTGTAGCCCGGAAGTTTATAAATAGGTAAGCCAAAGCTGAGTATGGCCAGCAGCAACACCAACCAGCGGTAGCGTGTAGCCAAAACGATGGTTTTACCATAAAACGATGTTGCTTTAACCTTGAGGCGGGTTCGTTTGATGGTGCGGCTGTTGTGTTTCTTCCGCAGCGGTAATTTATCGACTAAGGCGGGGATGAAAAACAGCGAGACGATTAGGGAAACCGAAAGGTTTACCATAATGACCAGGGCAAAATCGATTAAGCGCAACTTAAGGCTTTCGTCGAGGAAGAAAACTGCTACCAGTGCACCTATGGTGGTAAGCGTAGCGGCCAAAATTGCCCTGAAAACACTAAGCCCGTTGCCATTGCGTAAATGGTCGGCCATAACAATGGTGTTGTCGATGATAATGCCCAGCGAAATGGTAATGCCGGCCAGCGAGTACATGTGTATTTCGAGGCCCAGGAAATAATACAGTATAAAGGCAATAAGAATATTGGCAATAATGCTGAAGGTAATAATTAGCAAATAGCGGGCACTGCGGCTAACCAAAAGTACAAATACGAGTAAAATTAAAACAGAGGCAATAATTCGTAAAATAATTTTTTGCAATTCATTTTTTAATTGTATCGAGCTATCGTAGCTAATATCCAGGTTAAAGCCCCGGGGCATTGATTGGCGTAATTTGTTTGCCGTTTCTTTTACACGGTTGGCTGATATAATTTGGTTGGCTCCCGGTGCTGCCTGTAGTACAATATTGACGGTGTTTAGTCCGTTGATGCGGTAATAACTTTGTGGTTTGGCTTCGCCACTTTGCATTCGGGTGAGTTCCGAGAGTTTAAATAAGCGCTTGTTGTGTTTTATGGTAATTTCCGCGGGGTTAAAGCCCGATGGTTCGCGTCCGGTTAAAAGCACCGGAATTTGTTTGGCTTCGCCGCCGTTGGTTTGTTCGTGTACGCGCCCCAGGTTGGTGCTGTAATAATATTCCCATATTTGCCTTTTTATTTCGTAAACCGGCAACCCAATGTTGTTGAGTAGTTCTTTGTTGTAAACCAGTTCAATTTGGCGGGCATTGGCGCCATATACATTAACCGAGCTTACACCATTAATTTCCGATAGAGCGGGTGTAATAAACTCGTTGGCATATTGCCCAATTTCGCTGTTTTCGCCCGGTCCGCTAAAGGTAAATGTAATAAGTGTTTCGGCTTTGTCTTCATCGTCGGGGCGGTTAACCTTTATCGAAGGGTACGATACCGTTTCGGGCAGCGATGGATATACCTGCCTGACAAGTGTTGATACCTCGAAACGAACGGCATCCATATCAGAATTTTTGTCCATTTCGAGGGAAATAGAACCGCTACCGGCCGATGTACGTGATTTCAATTTCTGAAGCCCGCCAATGCGCGAAAGCACCCCCTCGAGCCGTGTAGTTACCTCGCTATCGACAAGCACGGCATTGGCACCATGCATTTGGTAGCTAACCACAACCGAGGGTATGCTTCGCCCGGGATACAGGCGCAGGTTCAGCAGCGGGGTAAGCGCCAGTCCAACTATCGACAAAGCGATAAAGAGGGTGATAACTGTAAACGATGTGTTAGGTTTCGGTTTCAACGTTGTAAGTTTAAAATCTCAGTTTACTATTTTTCATTACCATAGTATTTCTCATCTTTCAATATCTGAAATATTTCTGCTATTACTTTCTTACAATTCCCATTTTTTTGAAACAGATTGGAGATATCTCTTTGAGAAATTTTCCATATTTCTAATAGGGTAGAATATTTCAGTTATTAACAAGTCGTTGTTTAAAGTAAAGTATATTGGTCTATCTTCGAGATTTAAGCTTTCTGTATTATTAATTATACCTACCTCGAAATTGTATTTATTCTTTTGCTTCTCAATTATCAATTCCCGCCGACTAATGTTCTGGGCAAGTACAATAATTTGACCTTGGTTTAAATTACTTGCGAACTGATTAAGAACGGATAATTCTCTACTAAGACAACTTGCACAAAAATTAGAGCCAGGATAAAGAATCAAGGTTTTTGAACGTGATATATATTCTTCTAGAAAAACAGTATCACCACAACTGGTTGTAAATGAAAGATTATCTGTGATTTTTGTATTGCATTTATCAATCGAGTTAATAATAATATCCTTCAATCGTTCATTTTCCCTCTCAATACTCTTGTATTTCAGCTCTTTTAAAATTAATTCATTATTCTTATGGTTATAGCCATTTTTGCAACTAATAGCACATATTGTTAATATAAGTATTGCAATTAAATTTTTCATGTTAATTCGATTAAAGTTCAAATAAAAAAATTATTGGGTTATCAGAAATATGGAATTCTTTATCAAGTGTATTTTTCAGACTTTGACTTATTTTATCAGGGTATTCAACTGTAGCAACCAAATTGCTGCCATTAAAGTATGTGAATTTTGAATATTGTACATCATTAAATAAAATACAATTTCCTAATTTTAGTGATCCATCTGTTAAAAGAACATTGTGTAGTTTCTTGTTATGTACAAAATTGAAATATGTAAATTTGGAACAATAATAAAAGTTGTCAATTGCCGTAGCGACTTCATACTTGTCCCGCAAAGCAAATATCCTGTCAACTGGCGGAATTTGTAGTAGTTGCTCAGGAATCTTGTTTTTACCAAAATCGATATGAAATTTCTTCATGAAATCATTTTCAGCATTAATCTCGAATATCGTATCATTTAACATTTCCCAGAAATATAATTTATCTCCACATTTGGAGAAACTTTGACTAAGTCTATAGTTTCCATCGTACTCATAACACGGTTTGTATTCTTTAAATCCATTCTTTAAATTTCCTATTTGTAATTTA
Source organism: Prolixibacteraceae bacterium (assembly GCA_027858715.1). GTDB lineage: Bacteria > Bacteroidota > Bacteroidia > Bacteroidales > Prolixibacteraceae > Roseimarinus. Next base: position 16,070 of record JAQICD010000188.1, on the reverse strand, counting down.
TTCCCTATAAATCCTTTTTTATTTTTTTTCTGATTATTTAGTGTTTTCCATGTCACATAGTCACCATTATCTTTTTTTTCAAATCTATTAATTAATCCAAATGGGAATTTTATTTCTTTGATATAATCCCCTCTAAGTGAATATATAATTAACTTATTTTGAGCGAAATCGAATAGTTCAATATTTTTATTAGTTTGATCATATATAAAATCAATTGCATTTATTATTTCTCCTGGACCTTTACCTTTTTTCCCTATTTTATATTGAAATTTACCTTTTAGATCAAAAACATATACAAAGTCATCAAAAATTAATAAATTGTTTTTTGTGATTTCTATTTTTTTGATATTCTTCAATAAGCAGCGATCATTGGTTTCAAGTTTTATTTTTGTTACACGCTTAATCAAACTAGAAACATCTAGATTTTCATTTGAAGCATTTACATTAATTTTAATAGACTCTATATTTGAAGGGGTAGTATTAGATGTTTTATTGCATGATTGTGCTACTATAGCCACAGTAATGATGATAATGTATTTAAACATGGTGGTTTATGATTTTTAGTATGGCTGCATTTAATTAAGCAGCCATACTAGTTAGTATATTATTGCTTATGGAAGATCTAGGTCAGTTACGCTACTACTTTCCTTATAATCACTTTTGGGATAACATTTACATCTTATAGTGCAGCATGCAAATGATCCATCCTCACATGAGCCAACCGAACCAGCTGCTGTTAAACCATATCCAGCAATTGTGATCCCAGCATCAATTGAACACTGACCGGTGTTACATCCTCCATTATAACAGTATAAAAGAGTCGTTCCGCAACATCCTGCTGGGGTACTACTACTACTACTACTACTCGTCCCATCGGCCAACAGTTTCCCAATCGCATCCCATTTAAGGAACGACGAGGTGTTTGCATCGGTAACCACACTTACATTTAATGCCAGCAAGGCCGCTATAGCGAGCGTTACCAGCGGGGTAAATACTTTCTTTTTTATAATATAAATAATTTTAATTAATAAATTGATGCTGCTTTTACCGGGGCATCTTCCGTTTTGTCGTTTGTGAAATTTGTATTTGGTTTTTTTAATAATGCTATAAAATGTAGTTTTCTTCCAAAAATTAAATTAAATGGTTGAGAATAAAGTGGCAAGCTGTTGTTGTAATAGAGAATTTCCAAATTTAGTTTCTCAAAAAAACTTAACCAATACGATTCGGGTTTGAAATTATATTCAAGATTCACGCCATGGGGCACATTGCCTATCCAATCCATTATTTTCAATATAAAGAAATCGAAATGGTTGTTGCAAATATGATCTTTGACAATGAAGTAAGTATCTGCTTTTTGAAGTGCCGAATTTACAAGTTCATTAACATTCGTTGTGTGGTGCAAAACATCGATAAATTGTACAGCATTAAATGCATTTGCCTCAAAAGGCATGTTGATACCATTATATTTAGTGAAAGGAATGGCACATGTTGGCCGTTCGGCAATATCTATACCCTCATAATAAATACCCTCAACACGGTTTGCAATCATCTTCGAAATAGTTCCATCGCCACAGCCAATATCCAATATTTTAGTATTTGCTGGTATTATTTGGCTAATAATTTCGGCTATAATTTCTACGCGCCTGCTAAAAACAAATTTATGGTGTAGGTTTATTATTATTCTTTTTGGTGTCATTTTCATAAAGGTTTGGTTTTTAAATATAAAAAACAATTAGAACGCTCATCATACTAACAGGTTTTTGCATTCATTGTATTATATCTATATCTTCTTTATTACTGCAACTTGTTTATATCAATGTTGTTCAGGTAATATCTTACTGGTTTCGTATAATCTTTTGTGATTGGAATTGTATAAACAAAACCATCATTTGCAGAAAAATAGGTTAGTAAAGGATATGATATATTGCAGTAAAAATCGTTAATGAAATTACTTTTGATTATATCTGCTTCTATCTGATTGTATCTCATAAATTTCCTCATATAATCGTTATAAGCAGGACTTACTAAATAAAAGTTGAACCAAGAGTATTTCTTTTTAAATTCATTTAAAACAATTATGGATGAATCAATGCATACATTGCAACTTTGCTTTGGGACATAAAGGATAAAGTTCCCCTTTAAAGAATCTGGTAGTAGTAAATTGTTTAGCTTATTTGAGTTATTAATTACCTTACCTAAAAAATCGTACAGATCAAATAGTTCGTTATTTAAATTAGTTACATTACGATTTAGATTACCAATCTGATAATTATGAGTTTTATTATCTTTATTCCCTGTCATAATAATCATCAATAACAGTATATTGCATGATAGTAAAATAAAAGTCAATACCTTATACCTCATATTACTCAAAATTTAGGATGGAAAAATATCAATACCGGGTTGGAATTGTTGTTCAGACCATCTGGTATTTCTGTAATAATTTTATTTTTATTTTCTACAAGATCAGAGGCCTCAACGGGAACTATTAAGTTATTACCAAAAGCTCCTTTTGTATAAGGGAAGAAGCGGCTTCCAAACAGGTCGTTATTAATGTCGTTGCGTAAAATGTTTGTTTTTAACATATTTTTGTTGTGAAGTAAAACATGATGTCTTCTTTGGTATATAAAAGTGAAAAATATATAGTCGTTAGTCTCATAAAATTCTCTTATGTAATGCATCTCTTCTTTAAAACCCCCCCTGTTAAGTGGATATAACACTTCAAGCTGCCTTTGTATTTCAGGAGAAATTGGATCTTCGAATTCAACAATAAGATGAGCTATTAGCTTTTCAGGAGTAACAAAACAAACAGTATCATTGAATTCTGTACTTTCTACGATATAGTTTTTACCATTAAGAGTGATCGTACTTACATCTACTCCTGTAAAAGTACCGGTAACTTTCGATAGACGTGAAAAAAACTTTTTCCTTTTTAAATCATAGTAGTAGAAGTTGTATTCATTTTCCATTCCTATAAACAAAATCGTGTCATTGTTTAATACTTTTATTCTTTGGCCTATAAATTCACCCCGTTTTCGCATAGGCCATTTAACAGGAATAACTTCTTCAAAATTTAAATCTTTATCAAGCTTTATGAGTTTGTTCGGAACTGCCGTTAAATAAATTTTATCGCTATACACATCAAAATATTCCAAATATTCGTATTGCTCCGGCCCATTTCCAATATTCTTAAATACATTAATAAATTTACCTTTCTTGTCAAAACAAAACAACGACTTGGCTATTTTTTTGTCAAGTACATAAATACGGTCATCTGTAGTAATAATTTTGTATATTTCGCCTATTAAAGAGTTGTCGTTTAGTTCAAGAGAAATAATAGAATCTATTTCGATAAAGTCAGAAAGCACATGGTTTTTAACAATGTCTTTTTTTAATACTTTTAATACTTTTATCGGAGCATCTGGTGTTTCTGTTGTTTTTATCTTTCCACAAGCGAATAAGATTAATCCCAATAGTGTTATAATTATTATTTTTTTTCTCATAGTTTTGTTTTTAAATGGTCATTCTGATTTCATTATAAAATGCATATTTGGTTGTTGTGATTTGGTTAAGATACAATATGATTAAGAGTCTTTTGTAATTTATAATAGTGAATTAGGTGTTGTGAAACTCTTATTATGAGTTTTTAACACCTAATTCTTGAAAGCTCATGGATTAATCACATTTTTTGTAGAGGCCATCATCATCATCATCCTTCTTACCACACCAAGAGCTGTCTCCTTTTTTACATTGGTTTACAAGACTCTCTTTACAGGCTACATTAACACCAGTAGTACCATTGCTGCATATGCATGTGCCATCACTCTTCCAACCATAAATCGTAGAGCTTGAAGTGCTTGAGCTACTACTCGTTCCATCGGCCAGCAGTTTCCCAATCACATCCCATTTAAGGAACGACGAGTTGTTTGCATCGGTAACCACACTTACATTTAATGCCAGCAAGGCCGCTATAGCGAGCGTTACCAGCGGGGTAAATACTTTCTTTTTCATAATATAAATAATTTTAATTAATAAATTGATGCTGCTTTTACCGGGGCATCTTCCGTTTTGTTGTTAAATATTATTTGTTCATGGCTGTGTTTATTCTTTGTTTTTAGTGTTAACGTACTCATAAAAAAGCTGTTAAATATCAAGCCAATTCCAACTATCACCGAACTTACCGATGGTATTACCCACCGAAATACCTGCGAGGGGTCTAAATTTCCAAAAGCATTACTTTTCCATATCGTTATACTATATATCGTTAAGCTTATTCCCGCTAAAAGCATCATCCCCCCGCAAATTATCCCTTTTTCGAGCGAAAAGTATTGTTTGAAATATTGCAACCAGCCATTGTCTTTTTGTAACCCGGCGTAAATTGCTACAATTTTCGCTTGGAAATAGAATGCAATAACCTGTAAACCTGCTATAACCATCATCGAAGAATAAAGCATAGTGTGTATGTCGAAGGTTACCTTACCAATACTTACTGGCCCTGCAAAAAGAATTATTGTTAAAACAATACCCAAAAGCGACATAATTATGCCGGGGTACAGGAAAAGCCATTTCGGGCTGTATAATAATAAAAATCTCAAGTGTCGCCATCCGTCATTCCATGTCCGTAAATGAGGAGGCTTTGAGCGGCCGTCGGGATAAAGTTTGGTTGGGACTTCGGTTATTTTTAAGCGATGGATTGATGATTTTACTACCATTTCGGAAGCAAACTCCATACCTGTTGTACATAACCCGATTTTATTTATGGCAGAACGGTTAAAACCCCTTAGCCCACAATGGAAATCGTTAACAGGAATTTTAAAGAATAACCTGCCAACAGATGATAATACCGGATTGCCAAGGTATTTATGCATGAAAGGCATGGCTTTTTTTTCGATTCCACCTTTAAACCTGTTGCCCATAACAAGTTCATATCCCGCTCTTAGTTTTTCGATAAAAGGATGAAGATTGCTAAAATCATAGCTATCGTCGGAGTCTCCCATTATAATGTAATCTCCTTTGGCATTCTCTATCCCCGATAATAATGCATTTCCATAGCCTTTTTCTTCTACATTGATTACCCTGGCTCCAAAACATTTTGCAATTTCAACCGACATATCGGTACTGCCATTGTCAGCAATCAGAATTTCAGCATTCAATTGCAATTCAGCAATTGATTTTTGTGCCTTTTTTATGCAAGTACCAAGGGTTTCTTCCTCGTTTAAGCATGGCATCAATATGGTTAATTCAATCCGGGGTGTCATAATTTCTGCTTTTTTATGGTTGATATCTTATTTTTTAAAAAGTTAAGATCGATGTTCTTTTCTGTAGCATAAAGAAATATTGGCAGGGATAATAGCCATACCAGGCGTGCCTGGTATCTGAAGAATACGCCCGAGAATGTTCCGCAAATCCATGCATTAATAATTAATGCGAGAAAAATGAAAATGATCAATAACCGGTATTTTGCTGATGTTTGCCCGGAGAACAACACAATTAGGTAAACAAAAAGAGATAAGGCAAACATTATTGTCTGGGTATAGTTTGTAAATCGAAAGTTTAGTAATCCGTTATATTGTTTAGAGTTAACCAGATTTTTATACTCTTCGGGATAAAATGTACTGAACGATTGTTTAATTTTTGGTGTAGGGGTGTTGGCTTCGCCCGTGTCGAAATGAAAAAATTGTTTAAGTGTGTTCATAGCTGATTTGAAAACAACGGTTTTTAAATACCTGGGGGTTGTTAGTATTTCTTTGGTAATAATGCCATACTCTTCTTTATTACCGTCCCAGCCTCCGTTTAGGTGTATCGGACTATTACTTGCCCATATAAAATTATTGGGCAGCGTATCTTTGTATTGACAGAGGTCGTATTGTTTAGTTTCGCAATTTTCGCCCAGGTAGGTATCTATAACACCCATTTCTACCAGGGTACCCATAAAAAAAATTGTTCCTCCATTTGAGCTTTTAAAACTACCACCATAATTTAAGTTAATAAGTGCAGACGAAAAATGACTTACAATAATTAGTAATAGTATGTACAATGCTCTGTTTAGGTTTATATTGGCTGTGTTGAATTCTGACTTGATTGATTTTACCATAAAGCCTGTGAGCCAGATTAGAATAAGCCCGAGACAGATGTAAAAATGAGAATTATGCATAACAATACTGATAACAGTAAGAAAGGAAATAATGATAAAGTCTGCCAATCGAATGTTTTTAACAAATAGTAAAAGGCCTGCGCTTAAAATGGCAATACCGGTAAAGACATCGGGCATAAGCCAGCTTGTTTCAAAAGATGCTCCGGTAAACAGCGTAACGAAAAAGATAAACACCAGGTAATATGGCAGGAATTTTTTATTATGGTTAAAATAGAAAAACCAATAATAAAGAAGCAGTGCTACAATTAACGATTGTGTTATTACAACAGGCCAAAGTGTGCGTTGAAAGCTTAAAAAATACATCCAGAGACCATAAATAATTGGTCTGTCGGGACCAACTGAGCGGTAGAATGCAGCGTCAAGATATGCAGCAGAGTCGCTGTTGAAGTACAATGGGTATGTATTGTAAAAGGCCCAAAAACATAACACTATTGTTGCTAATAGTACGGCTCCTATTGGTTTTAAATATATTTCAATCTTTTTCTTCATTTTAAGTTTTTAGTTGAGATCTCTAAATGTTTATGATTCAGGAAATATAGGAAGACAGGAAGCGACAACATCCATACAAAATGGTATTGAATGTGAGCTGGACCGTAGAACAAAGTAGTTGATAATGCCTGCATAATATATACTGCTAAAAAATACAATGACAAATGCCTGTGTAACCTGTTTTTGCAGAAAAGAATTATTAAAACATTTAGTACCAGAAAAATAATTAAAAAGGCAATTTGACCTATGTTGATATATTTTAGGTCGAGGTTCTTGTTGTACTGTCTGCTTATGTAAAGTTCGCGAACATCATTGTTATACCAATCAAATACTGCTTTAATCGTAACAATGCTGTCGTTTGTAATATAATCGTTTCCTGCTTTTACGGCTATTATCTCTGTCCAAAGTTCAGATGTTACAACACTTTTTATCTTTTTTAGCGAATAATTATCATCAACTATATCGTTAACTGCATTTTCATACTCTTGAACATCTTCATTGCACAGATATGCTTCTTTGAATATACCTTTGCCTGATATTATTTGATCAAGGCTATCTTTATATAAGCATAACTTTTTATCGGAGTTGACACACTCTTTTTTAATATAATCGTTTGCTAATCCGCTGTTAACCATACCCGGCAATAAAGTAACTTTGTAATTTTTGAAGAGGTTAAAACCATTACCAAAAATGAATGAAGTAGAAGGAACTAATAACCCCGCAGCAATTATTAATGCACCAAGCCATGCTAATTGCCTGGTTTTAACAATGTACCTGCAATTTATTATTTTTAGTATAGAAATAGCAAGAACGATTAACAGGATACCTGTTAGTTGAAAAATATTTATTGATACACTAAGAACAAATATTAGAGAAACAATATTTTTGTCACGTTTACTGAGATTTTTGAACAGCAACAAACCAGTGCATAGCCAGGTTGTAATTTGAAAAATTTCCGGTGATATTGTACTTGAAGATAAAGAACCTGATAGTAAAAACGTAATAAAGAACAAAAATGCGAGTAAGTAATAGGCATATTTTTCTGTATTCAGAAAATATTTGAAATAATAACTAATAACTACCGATAAGATTAAGGTTTGTGTAATAACAACAAGCCATAATGATACTCCCCAACTTGCATGAGCTACAAACAAACCATATAAAAAACTACCACTGAAAGGTGTTTCTTTAATAAACCCTGTATTTATATAATTTCCAGAATTAGTAGAAAGTAACGGAAACTTATTATTAAATCCTGCAAAGCAGAGAATAAGTGTTCCGATTATGATAATAATCCAATTCAGTGTTTTATTTGATTTGTTTATACTCATTTTCTGTTATTCATTTATAATATTTTCATTTTCAACTTCTTTTTATTGAATGATAGCAGAACCATATTTGCCCGTCCAATAATATTGACCGAGGGAACAAACCCCCAATATCTCGAATCGATTGAGTGATAACGATTGTCGCCCATCATGAAATAATAATTGTTTTTGAAGGTGTAATACGAGCTTTCAATCTCATTGATATATACAGAACTGTCTTTTATGTCAATTTTATTACACTCGTAATTGCCGATGACATCCTTATAAACCTTAATGTTTTCCGTGCTTAATTCTATGGTAAGTCCTTTTGCCGGTATTACAATTGGCCCGTAATTCTCCCTGGTAAAGCGTAATTCCGGTGATGGAAATAGATGAGGACTATTTGCCCCAATGGGAAAATCATCAATTATAATGCTGTCAATATCATTGCATTGCGATAGCTTTTGTGCTTCTGCTGTACTCAGTGAATAGTGTATGGCGTCGGTTTGTTGCCAGAGGTAGCCTGCCGGGTTAATATCATATTGCTTAAATAATTCATCTATCAAGTCAAAGTTTTTTATGTAAATGCAATAAGAATATCGAACGGATACAGGCTCATGATGTATCGTATTATTGATTATTCTTGTATTATGTTCAATCATGAGCGTGTCACCAGGTAGCCCGGTGCATCTTTTAATTAACATACTGTTGTTGTGGGGGTGGTTGAAAACGATGATATCATCATTTTTAATTTTCATAATTGGGGGACTCTTAAAACTGAAATTCGTGTTTAATTTTTCGCACCAATTCTGAGAAGCCAAGCTATAAATAAAAGCTTTTACAAGGGGCATATCTCCATGTTTGAACGAAAGCCGGGCGCCATTGGCCAATTTGTTTACAACAACGATGTCTCCTTTAAAAAGAGAGCCTTCCATGCTCCCCGAGTCAACCATATAAACACCAAATACGAATGATTTTATTAGCATAACAAGAATGAATAGCAACATCAATCTTCGAAATATTTTTAAAAGATTTCTAAATCTTCTTTTAATCGTTTTATTTTGATTTTGTCTTATCATTATTGCATGCCATTTCTTTGTATTGATATACTTCTTTTATTTAATAAATTGTTGGCTGTATTGAATAGTGAATCTGAGATAACACCAGTTAAGATTATTATAAATGGATAGACGGGCAATAGCACCCGACCCCAGGTGCCATCGTCAACGCCACCAATAATTGTTGTGGCAATAATTCCTATTGAACTGATTAATACGAAAAGCCTGAACCAATTCAATTTCCTGATAGTAAATATTCCGATGGCACAGATTGTAATCTCAAGTATTAGCAGTAGATACAAAAAATATCCTTTTGTGAAATAGAATTTTCTTCCGGCAAAAAATACACATTTATTGAACATGTATAGTACATATTCTTTTGTTCTCATAATTTTCGCCAAATATTTACCTGCTACTTGTCTGTTATATCCCAGACTGTTAGGCGGTATCGACTGAATCGACTCAAGATGTTTTGTAAAAAGATAATTATTTGGGAAAGCATTAAATCTTAGTTGATTAATTTCATGGTCGTTGTTTAAATAATACACAGAATAATATATGCCATATTTTAAAGTAGAATCAATGGTGTTGACAAATGCTTCATCCGGTATATTTTTGTATGTGCCACTTACTATAACATTTAAAAAATTATTGTCATGAGTAACAGTAGAAATTCCTCGAAAGTCATTTTGTATATAATTAATCTGGCAATACATTAGAAGTAGAATAACGTTTGCCGTAAACGAAACGACAAAAGGTCTCAGATTAAAGTCTCTTTCAATGAAATATTTTGCAAGTAATACAAAGGCAACTGTTGGAAATAGTATTATTGAAACAGGTTTTAGTAATGTTAATATCAGGATAAAGGAACACAGAATAGAGGTTCTTCCAGTAGTTGGTTTCTCTAAAACTAAGGAAAAAAGGTATATGAAAAAGGCAATAAAGGAAATAAGAAATGATTCAGGATATATTGAGTGATTGAAAACAATAAAAGCAGGAAAAATTGCATACAATAAAGAAACAGCAAATACAATCGCTTTATTTTTAATATGTTGTTTGCAAGTTAAATAAAACGGGATTATACTCATAAATGAGGTGATCCGTTGTAATAGCACAAGATTTTCAAAATATTGATCTGGATTAACCTTATTTATTAAGCTCATTATTAATGGATAAACCGGTGGTCGAAATTCATCAATGAGTCCTTTTAAAATATTTTCGGCCGCATAGCAATATGATGCTGTATCGGCATTATAAGCTGGTGTACCCAAGGATAGATGAAACAGATTTCTTATTGTAAAAGATATTAATAGCAACCAAAAAAGTTTTGATTGCGTTATTTTTGAAATGTAATATTTTAAAAATGAAAGCTTCATTAAGTACTATTGGTTTGTTAGTCCGGTTTCAGATATTACGCATGATTCCTGATATGTTTCATAATCTGAATTTATTTTACTTAGTGTATGGTTGGCTTTTCCCATAACATTTTCTGCAGCATATAGCCCCATTAATATGCTATGATCCTGATTATTGTACTTAAACGAGCCATTTCGGCCAATTACCGAAAGCCCTTCAAAACCCGCGATATATTTTTCGATTGGGTTGAGGATATCTTTGTATCCTTTTTTGTAAACCGGGTACGATTTGTTAATTTTATGTACATAGCCGTCTTCTATTAATTCTTCGTTTACCAAGCCGGTTTTTATAAGCTCTTTGGTCGCTTGTTGAATGATTTCTGAATTCTGGGAGTTCCACATTTTGTCGTTTTCATTACACCAGTATTCAATTGCAAGAATTGTTTTATTGTCATTGCCGTATAAAGTAGAAGACCAATTGCGGAAATTTGTTATTCTTCCCATTTGTAAATCGGAAGAGTGAATATATAGCCAGTTGTCGGAAAAGATATTGCTGTTGTTTATAAGTAGATATACAATTATTGTATTCCTGTAATTTAGTTTTTCGGCATGATTTTTTATTTCTGCAGGAACACCTGGCATACGATTGATCATTTGGGTAAAAGGCATTGTTGATATAATATGGTCGTATGTTTTAACTTTGCCATCAATTAACTCTATACCTGTGATCTTTTTCTGATCTTGCAGTATGCAATATACCGGGGAGTTAAGGAATATATTGCTGCCGTTTTTAGTAATCGATTTTGCCATTCGTTCGTATATAACTCCGGATCCGCCTTTAGGATATGCAAATTGGTCGATTAGTGTTTGGTGTTTATTGTTTTTTCCTCCTAATATTGCATTTTTAACAGCTTCGAACATTGAAAGGTCTTTGATGCGTTGTGCAGCAAAATCAACATCAAGATTTGTGCATTTTATCCCCCAAAGTTTTTCTGAATAAGTTTTAAAAAAGATCTCATAAAGTCGTTTCCCAAATCTACTTTGAACCCAGTTTTCAAATGAACCATTTTGTTTCGTGGGTTTTATCTTTTCAGATACATAGCTTAGAATACAATTAAATGATTCTTTAATGCCTATGTTTTGCATAACATTAAATAGCTTAATTGGGTAGTAATAAAATCTGTTTTTGTAGTAAATTCGGGTGAGGCGGTTAACCATTTCATAATCAGATTTAGCCTGCTCGAGCCATAGCGAATTGACTCTTTTGTCTGTACTGAAAAAGCGGTGTGGACCAATATCCACTTTTTGTCCCCATAATTCAATAGTAGCTGATAATCCGCCAACCATTGGTGCAGACTCATAAATATCTACATTGTATCCATTTTGAGATAAAATATAAGCAGCTGTCATTCCAGCCGGTCCTGCGCCAATTATTGCAATTTTCATGTTTTAGCTTAAATGAGAGGTTATTTAAAACTATTTTACGAAATAATTAGGATAAAACTACTGATCAAAATTATATTACACAAATGCAGAACATTAAAAAAGTACCAAATAGGTCTGTGGCGGTACGAAATGCCTTAAATAAAGTACGAATAGCTTAATTATTTCAAAAATAGATCGTTGTGTTTTTTTAGTTGGGGGATAATAAAAATTGGAACATCAAAATAAGTATTTAATATTGTTGTCAAAATCAGAAAAGCAATAAAATTTACTTATGATGAAAAGACGTTTTTTTAGAAAAATTGTGGGTCTCATTAATGATTATTCCGATCCAAAGTGAACCACTATTCCGATTTAAAGTGAACCACTTATTCCGGACGAAAGTGAACCACTCGTGAGGCTTAGTTAACAAGAAATAATTACGACTAATCCTACGATTTGCTTCCTGACATTCCGGCGCAAAGTGAACCACTTTTAAAACTATACATTGATGGATTTGTAACAAAACCAGCCATTGTACTTTCGATGAAAATCTAAAAGTACGATGGCAAATAGAAACACAAGTATGTTACAAATCAAGAAAGCACTTCAATTATTGGAAGCAGGTAAATCGGAACGTTTTATCACCGAACAATTAGGTCTGTCCCGAAACACCTTAAGAAAATACCTGGAAAAGGTATCGTCATCTGAACTATCGAATGATCAGTTAATGGCTCTTTCTGATGCTGATTTTTCGGCATTAATATATGGTGAACCGACTGTTGTTGTAAAGACTTCTCGTCAAGAACGTTTTGATTCGTTAATCGATTATTTTATTGCTGAACTCAAACGAGTTGGTGTTACCCGTCAATTACTTTGGAAAGGATACCTCAAACAAGACCCTGATGGTTTTGGGTACTCTCAGTTTTGTGAGCGGTTAATCCAAGTAAAAAGCAGGAACAACAACGCAGTTACAATGCATTTGGATCACGTTGCAGGCGAAAGGATGCAGGTTGATTTTGCAGGCAAAAAACTATCGTATGTCGATAAAACCAGTGGTGAGATAACGGAATGTCCGGTATTGGTCAGCACCCTTCCATTCAGTGGCTACACCTATGTTGAAGCACTTGAAAATGCATCTCAAAGCAATTTGTACGAAGCACTAAGCAGGGCTTTAAGTTATTTTGGAGGAGTGCCATTAAATGTGCTAAGCGACAACATGAAACAATTTGTTGTGAAAGCCAACCGTTACGAGCCCCGGTTTAATGAAATGGCTGAACAATGGTCGGTTTATTATAACACCACGTTGTCCGCCGCAAGGGTACGCAAACCGAAGGATAAGCCATCGGTCGAGAAGGAAGTTCATATATCTTACCTGAGAATATTTGCCCCTTTACGCAACGAAGTTTTCCACAGTTTAGCTGAACTTAATTATCGTATAACGGAATGTCTGGAAGTGCATAATGCAACTCCCATGCAACGATATGGCTCAAGCCGAAAAGAGCGTTTTGAACAGGATGAAAAGCAAGTACTAAATCCCCTTCCGTTATCTGAGTTTGTTGTCAAACACGAAGTTAATGCCAAGGTTCAACGCAATTATCATGTCATTTTAGGCGAGGACATGCATCAATATAGTGTGCCTTATATTCATGTTGGAGAAACTGTTAAAATCACTTACGACTCCAGTGAAGTTGAAATCTTTCTGAACCTGCGTAGAATTGCCATCCATCGTAGACGTTGCCGCCGGAATGGTTATACAACCATTGAAGAACACATGCCCGAAAGCCATCTCCGTTATTTGGAAACAAAGGGATGGGATGCTGATTACTTTATTGCTCAGGCTTCAATTATTGGAGACAGTGCCAAAGTGATCTTCGAAAGGATACTCACCCGGAACAAGTTTCCTGCCCAAACATACAATGCCTGTTTGGGCTTGCTTAAACTGAATAAAAAATATGGTGCTCAACGGTTTGAAGCAGCCTGTTTGCGGGCAATCCCCGCATCTTTCATTACCTACGGATTCATTAAAAATATTTTGGAGAATAATCAGGATAAGATTATTGAGCAACTACCTCCAGCAGACTATATTCCCAAACATAACAACCTAAGGGGAAAAAAATTATACAATTAGTAACAATGAATATTAATCAATTAAATGAAACACTATGAACACTGAAAACACCATTTACGAGTTACAACAACTCAAACTAAAAGGAATGCTTAACACTTATCAGCAAATCCTCACGATGCCTCAACAGGAACAACCGGGAATCCATCACTTTATGGCACAACTCTCTGAGGCCGAGATCCAGTCCAGGTTGCACCGCCGCACCGAAATGTACCTGCGAATGAGTAAACTTCGCTACGATGCAGTATTGGAGCATGTACATTGTACTTCCGACCGAAATTTAAGTCGAGAGTCGATTGCAGCTATAGCTGATTGTGGTTTTATAAAGAGAGCTGAAAACATCCTTATTACTGGTGCAACAGGATGTGGTAAAAGTTATCTGGCTTGTGCAATTGGCAGACAAGCCTGTGCCTTTGGATATAAAACACTCTATTTTTCAATGAGTAAGTTTCTTGAAAAAATTACACTTTGTAAGCTCGAAGGTACGCTACTTAAATTTCTTTCACAGGTAGAAAAAACACATCTGATAATACTCGATGATTTTGGATTGCACCCCTTAGATGCAAACTCTAGGTTAGCCATATTACAAATACTGGAAGATCGATATGGAAAAAAATCAATGATTATTACTTCTCAATTACCCGTTAGTGATTGGTACGAATACATTAGTGAGTCAACAATAGCCGATGCTATTATGGACAGGTTGTCAGGTAATGCACATCGATTCGATTTAAAAGGAGCATCGCTAAGGAAGAAAACAATAAATATTTAAGCTATATTTGATTTACAAATCCACCAGTGAGCAAGTGGTTCAGTTTGCTCCGGAATGGTGGTTCAGTTTCGTCCGGAATTTTCACATTAACGATAAAGCAAACCAGGCAAAACATTTGACAACTGTTGTTGTATTAGTTATCATTGCCTTTATGACAGTATATTTTATAACTATTGATGGAAGGGATAGCGAAATTATCAATAAAAAGACAACTACAATTTCTTTTGATAAAGAAGAAATTAATCTTGGTTTGATTGAGCCTGATTGTGAAGCAAAAGTTGATTTTGAATTTGAAAATGCTGGTGCTGAAATGCTAAATATTTATGATGTAGTTCCTTCGTGTGGTTGTACTGATGTTGATTATGTGAAGAAACCAATAAGACCCGGGCGTAATGGAACAATTACAGTAGTTTACAATGGGGAAGATGTTGGATATTTTTTTAAAACCATCAAAGTATATGCAAATATCGAAAGTAGGGTGGTAAATTTAACGATTAAAGGCACAGTGAGAGAGAATGAGTAAGATGTATTTCCCCAAAATAAAGCCACGGAAATTTTATTACAACATAGAAGGGGAAGGTGGGGCATTCAGAAACCAGCAAATTACGTATATTTGTTTTTCAATTCGGATAAATTACATTTATAAAATTAATTATTTATGGAAACAATATTAGTACAAATAAACAATAGTAAGGCTTATAGACTTTTAGAAGATCTGGAAGACTTGCGAATTATTAAGATGCTTAAAAAAAATATTCAACCAAAACAGAAGCTTTCTGAAAGATATGCAGGTAAACTGCCTTCTGATGTGGCCAATGAACTTCAAGATTTCGTAACCCAAAGCCGTGACGAATGGAGCAAACGCAATATTTAATTGACACTAATGCCATAATTGATTATCTCGGCAATAAACTCCCTGCTTCGGGTATGGCCTGGATGAGCCACATTATTGATGATATCCCCAATATTTCAGTAATAAGCAAAATTGAGGTACTTGGCTTTAATGCATCAGATGAACACTACGAAATAATTTCCTGCTTCATCAATGATTGTTGTATAATAGATATGTCAGATAATGTAGTAGAAAAATGTATAGAAATTCGTAAAAACTATAAAATTAAATTACCTGATGCTATAATTGCTTCTACAGCTTTAGCTCAAAACATGGTTTTAATCACACGCAATATCTCTGACTTTAAAAACATACAAAGATTGAAAGTTGTAAATCCACATGAAGTGTAAATATCTAACCTGCTCTTCCGGATTTGCACAAAGTAAGTTCAAAACGCTAGAGCGTACCGATGTACATCGCGTACGCGCTTCTTGACTTAGGATTTATAATCCTTTTATTTTAAGCAATTTCTATATCAACCAATCCCTTCTCT
>JAQICD010000140.1 GCA_027858715.1 Prolixibacteraceae bacterium | reverse complement strand
CCTGAATATTGGATTTCATTATTTATTCTCCAGGTATAAGTTGATCCTGATCCTACGACTGAATCTACCCAATATTGTTTCTCTGTGCCAACAAAGGTATTGTCGGGCATCGAAAATTGTGCTGTTGCCCTTATGGAACTTAACATCACAGTCGCTATTATGAGAATATACAATGTCCGGTTAATCATAGGATTCTTGTATTAAGCAAAATTAATTGTGCCAGATTGGTGAGGTTACCGGTATTGGATTTATTGTAACCAAAGCCGTTTCAATTACGGCTACACATCCACCAGCAGCATCAATGGTATAAGTAACTGTATAGTCGCCTTCAGTGCTTGTGCCTGGTGTAATTGCTCCGCTTGAAGCATTGATGGTTAAACCAGCAGGAAGTGCGGTGTAAATTCCGCCTGATGTTCCTGTTTGTGTAACTAATTGATCTGTTACAACATCGTTACAAAATGGCGATTCATCGTAAGCTATTGTTGCTTCCGGAACCGTAGTTATCGTTACCGTTGTAGTTGTTGTTACTTCAGCACATCCGCCAGATGCGGCAATGGTATAGGTAACAACATAATCCCCTGCGGTACTCGTACTTGGTGTAATTGCACCTGTTGAACTGTTAATGATTAATCCGGCAGTTGAGCTATAGGTTCCGCCCGTAGTACCTGTTCGTGTTACGTCCTGTGGCAAAGCTTTTGAAGTACAGAATGGAGTGCCGGCATAAGCTATAGTTGCATTTGGTGCATTTGTTATCGATACTGGTGTAGTTGTATTAACCGCGGCACAACCGCCAGATGCGGCAATGGTATAGGTAACAATATAGTCGCCAACTGTACTTGTATTTGGTACAATATCACCAGTGGAAGGATCAATGGTCAATCCTGGAGCAGAAGAATATGTTCCGCCTGTTATTCCAAGATGAGTTACTGACTGAGGGCTTGCAAGTGAAAAACAGAATGGCGATCCATCGTAAAAGATTGTTGGAGAAGGCGCCGTTGTTATCGTTACCGGTGTAGTTGTTGTTACTTCAGCACATCCGCCTGAAGCAGGAATGGTATAGGTAACCGTATAATCGTCAATTGCACTTTCGCTGGGTGTAATTTCCCCGGTTGATGCATTTATCGATAAACCAGCAGGCAAAGCTGTATAGGTTCCACCCGTTGTACCTGTTTGTGTAACCGCCTGCGGAGTTGCAAGAGAGAAACAGAATGGAGAACCTGTATAGATAATTGTTGCCAATGGAGCCGTAGTTATCGTTACCGGTGTAGTTGTTGTTACTTCATCACATCCGCCCGAGGCTGCAATGGTATAGCTTACCACATAGTCCCCGGCAGTGCTTGTGCTAGGGAGTATGGCTCCTGTTGAAGTATTTAGGGTTAAACCGGCAGTAGAAGAATAAGTGCCACCCTTAGTGCCTGTTCGTGTAACGTTTTGTGAAGTTTCAACTGAAGTGCAATAGGGTGAACCGCTATACGAAATTGTTGCAAGAGGAGTTGGTGCCACGGTCCAACTGGCAAGCGTAAGCCAAGAGGTTCCGGTGCATCCTGCATCTGCAGTACAACCACTTCGTTGTCCCTGTATTTCAACTAAAGTATGACCTGTAGTATTTAGGTCGGCACCTTGTGTGTAAGCGGTCCATGCACCACCATCAAACCGGTATTCATAAGCATCGCTACATCCAACTCCACCACTTCCGGCAGTGAATGTTGCAGATACATTTGTCCCATCACAAACGCTGGCAAGATCAGGCGATTTTGCATCTAATGTTGGGCCAATGGGTTCGGCTACAACGTTAACATCAACCGATTGAACCGGGCCATCGCATCCATCGGCACTGGTATAAACCGAGAGGGTATATGGGCCACCTGTGACAGTCCAATCGACGATGATACTTTCGGTACCAGCACCTGAAGTTATTGTACCCCCAACCGGGAGTGACCAATTGTAAGTTGCCCCTGTAATTGGGCTCACGTCTACATAATAAGGTTGGCTGCCCAAACAAACAGTCTGTGTTGGGTCCTGATTTTGTGCCCATGTACCCAGCGCAAACACTGAGAAGATAAGCATCAAAAACAATTTTAAAAGAAGATGTTTTGTTTTCATAATTTCTATTTTTTTAAATCGACATTATTATTTGAAAATATATTATTGATGATAGATTAATGAAGTAAGTGGCAATGGATTTACTGTTATCGGCAGTGTCGATGATGGTCCATTTCCGCCACAGGAATTATAGCCCGATACAGCAATATTCCCTGAAGTAGCCGAAAAGCTAAAATCAACATCAATGCTATTTGTTGTACTGGATCCTGTTGTACCCGAAGGCAATGTCCAACTGTACGATTCGGCATCGGCAATTTCAGGAACTGTAAATGTTTCTGTTTGTCCCGGGCAAACGGTTGTTGCACCAACTATTGTTGTTGCAGCTGCAGGCAAAAACCTAACTACATTATTAACTAAGGAAATAGCTCCTGCACGCGAAAGACCTCTTCCTAAAAGCGATGAGTTTCCCAATAAATTGATTGCCCCATCAACAATAGCAGTACCCCTGAATACAGAACCATCATCCAAATCGAATTGTCCACCAATTTGCCAATAGATATTGCACAACGATGCCCCATTGGTTAGGGTAACAGATGAAAATCCAGTTGTTGTTAAGGCACCATTAATCTTGAAAATGAAAATAGAGTTAGGATTACCACCACCGTCTAAAATCAAATTTCCCTGTAATTGTGCAGCAGCTACCGTGCAGTAAACATCGGGGGAAAGCACCTGTCCATTTCCAAATGGTGTGCTCAATGAAGTACCACATGTTATTGCTGTCATAAAATCATAAGCATTAATAACGTCAGTTGCAGCCAAATCCGAAGTGCCATCAGCAACATGAATTTGACCATCGACAGTTCCGGGAGGAAAGGCGTTGAATTCTCCAGCATTGGTGCCAACATCGCCAATAACATATGTTGCTCCGGTGTTGTTGAATGCCCCTGTTGCTGTAAATAAGGCAAAGCTTGAAGCCACCCCTAAATCAGGTGCCTGACCGAAATTTACATTGGGAATTAAAAACAGAACAATTATAGTCAACACATTAATTAGTAGTGTTTTCATTTTAAATCGTTTTATTATATTTTTCAATTTTAAAACAGAACAAAGGTGACAACCTTTTTTGCCGGATGTGTTACATTCCTCTGAAAATAAATTACATGAATCACAGTTTTGAGAAGAGGCGATTAGTATATGTTTTATGTGACATCAACGTTATTTCTATCATCTATAATAAAAAAGATCGCTCCGGGATTCCACTCTCAGAACGATCTTAGCTAATCACAACATGAAAATTAAAATTATTACATCTTCAGTTTTCACCCGGGTATAATATCAATAATCACTGTTCTGTTGTAAAAACGCGCTTCGGGAAGTTTATTTCCAAAAGGAGCAACGTTTTCATCTTCCCCAAACCCATATATTTCTCCAATAAATCATGAGACTGTTTGCCGTCTTCGACGGCGTTAATAGTTCGGGTTAAAGTGCTATTATCCCCAAGTTGTTCGATTCTCCTACTGCAACTGTTATACTTTCTATTGTAACCGGGAGCAATGGGAGATCAGGCGTAATGGTAAGCTCATAAACACCAGAGGGCAACCCCCTGATCATAAACGCGCCATTTTCATTACACATTGAAGAATAGCCTATTTCATTTGATTGTACTGTTACTGTAACTTTTGTACCAATTGGTGTTATAGATCCTCTTATTGAACCGGAAATTGCTTCATCAATAACTCTGATAACAGGTTTCAACTTATATTCATTATTACCCGTCAAAACAATTGATTGATTGGCATCAAAGTCTAACAAGATGCTATAGCTTACTCCAGGTTGGAATGTCTGATGAACCTGCAATTTCAAACCCGATTGCATGGCGCTTGGCGTGCTTAGAGGGTAAACAATGCCGTCAACCATCACCGTGTTATTGGCTCCTAATATCAATCTGATTTGAGACACATTTCCTGCATTTAAATCGCCCGTGGCTAAGAGCGTATCTATTCCGTTTGAAAAATCAAGAAGGTTGTAAATGCCTGTGTTTGTGTTGAGCTGGACAATACTTTCTGCATTACCAGTTACTTCCACTCCTTGTAAATCAATCATAACAGCATTGTAGTTTCCTGGTGCATCTGTCATAAGAACGGTGAGATGTGAACTCTCGTCATCCTTATTGCAGGATGAAAGCAGAAGAACCAATAGTGCAATAAATGATAGTTTTATCAACATGGTAATTTTTATTGTTCGTGAAGTGTACATTATCTTTTTGTATAAAGTGATTTATTAATAAATAGGTGAGAACAATGGCAATAATTTAAACCGCTGTTCTAATCGCCTGTTAAAACATCCAAAGATGAACGTTACTTTTTGGGTATAATATCAATAATCACTGTTCTGTTGTAAAAACGCGCTTCAGGAAGTTTATTTCCAAAAGGAGCCATCTTTTCATCTTCCCCAAATCCGTAAACTTCAAATTTCACTCCGGTTCTTCCTTGCTTCTTTAATTCAGTTTCAAGTATTCCTTTCACATCATTGGCTCTGGCCATCGATAAAATCTGGTTATTAACCGGATCGCCAATCGCATCGGTGTGTCCGTGAATAATTACGCTTGCATTTTCAGGAATTTTAGGGGTAACCACCTCAGTAAGGTACTTTTCATACATCTTGATTGATTTTGAATCGTTGAATTCAAAAATCACGCTGTACCTCATGCCTTGTTCTTCGGTATCCGGAGTCCAAAGAACCAAATGTTTTTGCGTCTCTTTTTTAACCGTTTTTCCATTTTTGGTAGTGCCAATCATTGTAATCTTGTAATTACCTTCGGCACGTTTCCCCAGAATGGATTTACCCGGAATACTCACATTCTCCTGTTGATAAGGGCCAAA
>JAQICD010000219.1 GCA_027858715.1 Prolixibacteraceae bacterium | reverse complement strand
ATTTTCAGGTCGTGTACATCGTTAAAAGCTACAGCCGGTCGGTAATCGCTGCCTTTTTTTGAAATTTTCACATTGTCGAGTGTTAAATTTTTAGCATGACGAACATAAAGTCCCCATACCGGTAATTCGCCAAACATTGAGAATTCGGGATAACCTGCTTCGTTTTCAGATACTTCTTCGAGTTTTTTCCAATCGAGATACGCGGTTTCTTTATTACCACCGCCTTCATAAACTATTTCAATGTTTTTAAGGGTGATGTCTGTAGGGTAATGTCCCGGTATTCCTGTAATTGAGGCCGGAAATACATTGTGTGAGTATTTTTGGCGCGGTCCTTCAAGCGGATAACCAATATCGGGTTTCCCGGCCGGGATTTCGGCATACAGGTTTTCAATTTGAACGTTTTTGAGTGTTCCGGCAGGTTTGTTTTCATTGCGGTGCCCAAGCCTTATAAAGAAAGCATTTCCGGTATGTTTGGCAGTAATGTTTTGAACACTAACATTTTCAAGAAAGGCTCCGTCAACACACTCAATGGCAACTGCTGAACGGTATGTGTCGTAAATAGTGAGGTTGCTAACAGAAATGTTGCGAAACCCGCCGTGTGAACCTGTGCCTATTTTAAATCCGCTTGCACTTGTTCGTATAGTACAATTATCAACGGTAATGTTCTCGCATATACCTTCAATCGGGCCTTCCGATTTGAGGCAAATACCATCGTCGGCACAATCGATTTGGCAGTTGGAAATAGAAACATTGCTGCTGTTTATCACATCAATACCGTCGTTGTTCCAATAAACGCTGCTTTCGATGCTTAGCCCATCAACAGTTATTTGGTCGGAGTGGCGAAATGTGAGTACCCATGCGGCGCTGTTTTTAAGGTTTACGCCGGTTACGCTTACGTTGGTGCATTGAAAAAAGGCCATGAGTTCGGGGCGCGAATGTTCACGCGGCCGTTTCACGTTGAATTTGTCGTCGGTGAGCCTACCGGAGCGGAGGTGCTGGTAAAGGTTTTTCACCACTTCAGCGCCCTGGCCATCGATTATTCCCTGTCCGGTAACTGAAATATTGTGTTGGTTGTTAGCAAAAATGAACGCATTCGCTTCGTTTTCGCCATAATCGAGGCGGTTTGTGCTGCCCAGCAAGCGTGCTCCTTTTTCGAGGTGCAGCTCAATATTTGATTTTAGCTCGATGGCACCTGAAACAAACTGTCCGGAAGGTATAATTACCTTACCACCACCTTTTTCCGATGCTTCGTCGATAGCTTGCTGAATGGCTGCGGTGTTTACGGTTTCGGCATCGCCAATGGCACCATATTTTGTGATGTTGAAATCATTGCTTCCGCAGGAAAGAAGGGAAAACAATAAAATAATCACCCCCCAACCCCCTAAAGGGGGGATAAAAACCCCTAAAACTCGTAAAGGGGACTTTTGAGTGTCTGCTTTATTGTTATTGTCGATCATTGTTGTTTATTTATTTCTAGTTTTCTTACCAATTGTCGTCCCCATCTAATGCACCTGACTTCCAGGTTAGGTCGTCCTCTAAGTCCCCTTCAGGTGCTTCTTGAGCTTGCCGAAAGGAATTTAGGGGTGTATTTCCAACTTACACATTTTATTACTTGCCGGTAATTCAATTTCCAACAACCCATCGTATCTTACTTTTGCAGCTGTTTTTTTGTCGTTTATTAAAACTTCATACACAAATTTTGGGTTCATACAAACCATCATGCTGCGAGGATGTGCCTTTGTGGCTTCATCGAACGACAAGGTGGCTTTGTACTCTGATTTATCATCGTTAAAAGCCTGCTCTTCAATCCATGTTTCGAAACCTGTTGAAACAGAACCTGGTTTGTGATAAGCGTTAAACCAAATAAGCACCGGCGATGACAAGGCTCCGAACTGGTGCCAACCGGCTCCCCGGGCATTTTTTGCAAACCAGTGTTCGTATGTAAAATAAGTTCCATCTGTTTCACGTTTCCAAACATTGAGTGCTTTTTCTGCAATTTTCCAGGCAAGGTCGGTTTTTCCAAGGTCGAGCATGGTTTTCCACATAAACCACTGGTGGGGCATCCACACGGCTCCGTTCCAGTAGCCGTCAATGCGATAATAGGGTGCTTGCTGGTCAACTACACAGATTCCGGCTTCTGTCCACATGTGTTCATCCGAAAATATTTTTTCAATCAGGTTTTCTTCTTGTTCGGGTGTGCAAATGCCTGAAAAAATTGGATATGCACCATCTAGTCCCATGTTGTAATTGACTCCACTTTCGGGATGTTTGTAAAAATCGGTTGGATTACCTTCTTTGTCGTGAACCATGTAACTGAAATAGCCGCTTTTATCGTCCCATGCAATATTTTGCAATGCCTTGCTGAATTTATTTATATCGTTGTCGTATAAGGTAACATCGTTAGTGTTGCCTGTTTCTTCGGCAGCTTTGCGCAGTATTTTAGCACAGCGAATCATGTGTGCTGTGGTTATAACAGGCGAAACGGATTGTTCAAGTTGCATGTCGCGTACGGCCTTTTGTGGCGGGTAATCGTCCCATCCGCCCGAATTGTAGAAATAGTCCCATGTAGCGAGCAGGTTCGATTCAAATTTATTGATGGTTGAACTGCCCAGGTTGCCTGTCATGAACTGGTAATACTGTTTGAGCCGTGGGTAAAAATAATTTAGTAGTTCTTTTGATTGTGTTTTGTTCCATAAGTCGTAAAAAGCATAAAACTGCACCGGAACTGGTGAACCATGGTGTATAAAAGCCGACTGGCTGCCAGCCGGTGTTGTATAGGCGTTGAGGCATTCAATTGACTTTTGCAAATCGATTTCGGCCATTCCGAGCGATAAAAAGCCTGAATCCCAGGTGTAGAGACTATTCCACCATTTGCCGGGTGTGAAATGCCTGATAAACTGACCCTGTGTATAAATTGGGTAAACAATGTTGTACTGCAACACACTCCGCATCATGTTTTGGCTGAATTTATAAGGTTCGGCTTCGCTGATGTAATCCGAAAATGGTTCTTCGGGTTGAGCTTCCCGGTTGATAAAGGGCTTTTGATTATTAGAAAATTGCGTCAGAATATTTTCGACATTTGATTGGTTTCCGGTGCATACAATGGCATAAATCTTTTTTTGAGCCATTGGTTCAACTTCCACCGGGCGCATAAAAACATTGAGGTAATGCCCTTTTTCGTCGCCGGGAAATACCAGGTAGTTGTGTTCGTGTACATATTTTTTGAAAATCACGTCGAGCTCCGAATCAAGAATTTCGCGAACTACTGAATTGGGATAATCCCATGCTATTCCATAATAATTAGCTACATCGGGGTATTTAATGAGCAAGGTACTGTTTTCTAAATCTTTTTTGAAATGAGGTGTGGCTTTCTTTTCCAGTGGTTTAATAATGATGGATTTTGAGCTTGCGGCATCACCAATAAAAAAGCCGTCAATTTCAATATCGCCGCCACCAGTAGCGCTTAGCTCAAGTGTATTTTCAGTATTATTAGTTTGAAAAGGAACCTGCAACAGCTCAAATTTGTCAGATGCTTTTAGTTGGTAGGTGCCGTTGGCCACTCCTTTTATGTGAACGGCATTGTTTGTATTTTGCTGTAAACGGTAACGAAGTGTGATGATGCCTTCTTTTGCTTTTGGGTGAATTGTGTAACTTATCTTGTCGCCATTTTTACGTCCGAAACCTTTGGCTATGCCATTTCCTTTAATGAATTCAGCATCGCGTTCTTCACCACGCATCCATCCGTCGTAAACCAGGTTATCGGAGGGGCGGGGTGTGGCAAATTTCATGTCGTTGTATTCAACAGCATTAACGAATTGTACGTCATCGGGGTATTTTGCTTCAACGGCGGGGTAGGGAACAGGATAGTTGATGAAGCCTGCCAGATTGAGTTGTAAAGCCTGTGGCAGGCTGGTATTGTTGACGCAATTCATACTTACCAAAACAGTGTTTGAGTCGAGTGTTGAATAGGTGACATCTACGAATACTTTGTCTTTCCATTCGAGCTCATACCTGTAAGTGACCTTTGAAAGATCAGCGCTGATGTCCCATGGATAATAACCCGATTCGAAAAGTACATTGGGTACCATTACTCTGTTTCGATAAAAACCCGGCATGGCTGTAAGGTCGAAGCGTATTCCCTGTTGCAAGTCGGCAATATGCGAAATGCCGGCATATTTTTTTGAATACGGTCCCCAGTCAGGCAGTGAAGCTATATCGTGGGTGTTATTTAAGTTTTTGTAATATTCTTCATCGTAAATTGCCGATTGTGCACTCCCTGCAAAGGTCACAACGATAAAAGCCAGTGTGAAAAAGAGATGATATTTCTTCATATTAAAAATAAGTTTAGTAGAAATAAAGATATTCATTAGTTTCATATTGCATAATGGTTATAAGCAAAACTATTCAACAATGACAAAAAGGACATTGTCAACCACTTCTTGTGATAATTTATATCCCTTTGCTTCGAGGTTTTTAATGTTTCCTGATATTTCACTACACTGAATGATTGCAAACGTATCTTGTGGTTCCGGTATAATATCGCTGTTAAAATGAATAAGTAATGTGCTGTTATGTAATTTCACATCTCCTTCGACCACCATTTGAGTTGTATTCACGGAATTAATGTTTACCTGAATTGTTCCGCTGTTTAGGGTCAAGTTACCTTTAACAGTCAGGGGGTGGTTTACTTCGAGTTGACCTTTTTCCTCAATAACAACATCGCCGTGTCCTAATCCTGTAGCTGAATTTGTTGCCAGTATTCCTTCGGTTATCGTTGTTCCCCCACTATATTTGTTATTTCCTGTCAGGATCAGCTTTCCTGTGCCCCTTTTTGTTAAATAACCGTCGCCATCGATATTATTTCCCCACGTGTCTGAAGCATTAAACCTGCCCAGCGATGCATCCATATTTACATTTACATGGCCAATAAAAGATCCGTAACCATCGGAAGCGGCCAATAAATCGATTCTGCCCCATCCATTGGTCTTGTCGAGTATTTTATAACCCGAAGGTATTTCAGTAGTATATAATACGGCTCGCCTTTGATTGTCGCTTAAATAGGGAAAACGGGATTTTAAGATTGTTTCAGCACCTTTGGGAACTATGGGTTTCAGATTTGCTTTTGTACTATCTTGGGTAAATCCGTAAGTAAGCCATTCGTGATAACGCTGCTTAATCTGCATTTTATCGTCGTAAAAATTATTGTTGAAAACATGCACGTTTACATATTCTCCATTGGTGTATCCTTTAGGACTCTCAACCTTCCTATGCGCGTAATCGTATAAGCTCATGTTTTGGCTATCGGCTTTAGCCTCAAAAAAGTGGTATATGGATTCCACTGCTTCTTCGGCATTTTTAGAAACTGTACTTTGGTTAAGTGCTGAACAGGCAAGTGAAAGAGCCATTGTTTTTCCTCCAATTACATCTACCGGAGAGTGCATTCCTGCAACTATACGGTTTTCACCCAACATCGCCCCTCTGAAAACCATTTCCTGAAACCGTTCAGGAAAGGCATAAGCATAGGCTAATGCAGAAAGAAACCCAGCATTGGTATGTCCACTGGGGTAAGCGTTATCTGTTCGCCTGTTTTCCGTAGTGTTGTTATAAAGATCGTTGGGAGAAGGGTTATTATCTACATAGATGTTTTTGTGGTTTTTGCGAGAACAAACTAAGCCGGGAATGATGTTTACACTACTTTCATAAACATCGAATATTTTTAATATTTCATCTCCCTCAGAATCGATGCAGTTATAGGTAGGTTTTTGAGTAACAGTATCGTATGTTGTGCCTAAAAAATTTACACCACCTGTATCGTTCATTCGCCATGGACGTGGGGTTGAGTACAGGTATTTAACCCCATTCGAACTGGAGTTATTATCTCTAAAATCACGGGCAAGCCGGACAACTGCCCCCAACGGACTGTTTTCGTCACCGGCAAATTTTGAATGATCGTTATAATCACAATGATAATGAATGTCTTCTAAAACCTGGTTGCATTTAATTTCAGATAAATCAACATAAGCTCCCGAATATTTCACATAATCTTCAGTTAATGGTCCAAAACCGTCAATTACACTGTAATATTTAGCCCTGTTTTCATCCAGATAAGCTAAGATTGCCTCCTCATTAGTTCTGTTTTGGGTAACATCAATAACATACTGAATATTCTCGCTCCAAATAACTGAATCGATAATCGGTTTTCCTTTTTTGTAATCATCTTTTCCAGGGCCATTTTGCGATGAAGCGCTTTGATAGGCTTCTGTAGTCCCTTTCCAAATATCATTTATTCCACGCAGAATGTATGCTACCGGATTATCGTTTATGCTTCTTTTCTTAATCTTGTCGCCATTGTTTCCAACATAATCGACAACCGGCAGCGGATACGATACTTTCGGTGATTCGACAATGAATTCGTTTTCAATAGCCTGCGATTCATTCGAAGCAGATGGGGCATTACAGCCCGTTAAGCTTATCGAAACAATGAAAAGATAAATCCAGAAAACACGAGTAAAAGCTTTCATTTTGTAAAAATTGTTCATTTTTTGTTTTTAAAATGACCCGGACGGTTCTTTTTGAGTGAAGCAGCCGGGTCATTTTTCATTTATCCTTTAAGGATTTACTAGTTTTTTTGAATTAATTTACCGGGGCATAAATAACTCCCATTTTATCCAACTCTGTACCCGAACGTCCGTGGAATCCTACAATCTGCCATCCTGTTGGTGCAGTATAGGTAACAGTGTTTGAAGTTGTTGAACCTCCTTCTAGCGTTCTGCCGGTGCTGGTTGTAAATTTGGTGTAAAAAATCCGGGTCTGTCCGTCTTTTTGTCCGGAACATAACTTGACTGATTTAAGATATTCACCTGAGCCGAGGGTCAAATAATGATAAGTGCCACCATAACCACCATGGGTTAACCATGTTCCATTGGTTAACATGATATTCACCTGATCGACCCTGCCCCCTGTCCTTATTCCAATTATATTAACAGCCGGATTATTGGGGATGTTGTTAACATCGTTAAAACATGTCCCGTGCGGGCCACCAAATTGGTCGCTCATTTTCAGGTCACTGTTCAATGCATATTCAAATCGGGTGTAAACAGGGCGGTGATCGGAGAGCATATCGCCGTTCTCGTCTCGAAATTTCGCATCTTCATAAGTGAATTCAAGCGGGTTGAGTGTAATGAAATTGTTGCTTCGATAGAAAATTTTATCAACTATTTCGCATTCGTAATTGGTAACAATCCCGTCGCACATTAAAGCATCGGAGCCTTGTTCAGGCATCAATCCGTTTTTGATCAATTCTACCCAAACATCAGTGGCGCCTGCATCGGTTGTAAGCAAGCGAATGTTGTCGCCTTCGCGGGTGTATCTGCAATTCCAGTCGCCTGTAAGTAAAACGGCATTTCCGGCTGAATTCGTATTGATGTAATTCACCATTTGAATGATGTTTTTACGGCGGGCATCCAATGCTTCTTCTACACTACCTGCGCCTGTGTGGCAGTTGTAAATATCGAGGTAAACGCCTTCTTCCAATCTTATACGGTTCCAGGTGAACCCTTTTGGAGTGAGGCAGTTGCCATCGGTATTACTACAATCGTCCCATTGTACCCGAATTAAATCTTCGGAAAAAGGGAAATTAGAGAGCGTGTTCAGTCCGTCGCCAAAGGGTACACCACCACTGGTGGCCGTCCGGTACGGATGATAATCGTCGGCATAAAGTGCGGCATGATAATTAAAATCTTCCTGCACCTGTACAATATCGTAATCATTGATTAAAACCGATATTTTGGGTGTGTTCACTGCGGGGTTGCCACTTGAAATCAATTCAGGAAGGCCTGCAATGTTGTATGTTAGTACAGTAAATTCACCAGCTACAACGGACGATTTTAAAGTTCCGTTCTCATTAATGTTGTCGGTAATTTGTTCCTGACATCCAAAAAGTGATATGGCCAGGATCAGTAATAATAAGTTTACATTTCTCATTGTTTTAAAATTAAATGGTGTTAAAAATTAGTTAGGTTTTGTAAAGGGGAAATGTAAATCCTAATAAGATTAAATGAATTATATTAAAAGAAGCAGCACCTTGTTGTGCTACTTCTTTTTTATTGTTTATTGATATTTATTATTTCTTAATGATTTTTTGAACCAATTGTTTTTTGTTTGATTCGATTTTAATAAGGTATATGCCTGATTTTATGCTTTGTACCGGCAAGGAAACATTGTTGTTGTTCAAATTATTGAACTGCATAACTGTTTTTCCGGAGAAGTCAATAATACTGATCTTGTCAATATTTGATTGCCCGCTAACTAAAAGTACATCAGCTACCGGATTAGGATAAATGTTCATCTTGAGTTTCAAATCATTCACGCCTGTAATCACATTGTTAGTAATGTCAATAGGCCCGAAAGCTGCAACAGTTCCTCCTGTGCTTCCTTCTAAAGCACCCAGTGCATAGCTTAAGGTAGCAGTAGCATCTTTGTCGGGAATAGCAGTGGCTAATACTAATTCAATAACGTTTGCATCTGATTCGCTTAGTGTTGCAGATGTAACCTGAACAGTATCCCCGTTAATGATAGCTACAAAATTTGCAGCTTCTTCAGAAGGATCTGCCATTTCAAAATTGAATGCAGCATGAACTGTATTTCCATCTTCCGATGAATAAGCTGATTCGATTGCAGGTATTACAGTTCCGCCATTGAGGATATAAGTTGCCCGGATATCGAAATTGGGAACCAGCGAACTTTGCACTTTGCATACATAAACCCCTTGGTCTTCTGCCGAAACCGATCCGATTGAGTAGCTGTCTTCTGTAGACACAGGTACTTCGATATTATCTTTAAACCATGAATAAGCTTCTCCGCCTTCAACTGTTAGCGACCAAGTCAGGGAAGAACCCATATCAGCAGTTACTTCCTCTGTTTCTTTAGCCAACTGATAATCGTCGGTAAAGCCTGCAAAGCTGCTTTTTATATCGTGGTATGGTTTAACTTCTTCGAAAGTAAAGAAGTTGCCCATGAGGTTTACTTTGGTGTCGGCTCCGCCATTGTCGAACTCAACAACAGGCAGTGGCCCTTCAAGCTTGTTCTCGTGGATGTAAAAACGTACCAGTTGGGTGGCGTTTGTAACCGTTTCGGGTACGCTGCCTGTAAAACCGCTTTGGTGCAGGTAAGCTTTGGTTAGCGAAGGCAGGTTGAATAGTTCGGCAGGGATTTCACCACCGAGGTACGATTGCTGGAAGTTAAGTTC
>JAQICD010000043.1 GCA_027858715.1 Prolixibacteraceae bacterium | reverse complement strand
ATTGTTGTCACCAACGACATCGTCACCCTTAGCCTGCAACAAAATCCGGCAGCATACGACAAAAACGGCGAAATGCATTACGATATCATTTCAGCTTTTATCAAAAGCATTCGCGGCAGTGACCCCGATGCAGCAGTTTACTGGTTGTCGCGCATGGTTGAAGGCGGCGAAGACCCTAAATTCATCGCCCGCAGGTTGCTTATCTCAGCTGCCGAAGATGTGGGACTTGCTAATCCAAACGCACTCTTGCTGGCTAACGCTGCATTCGAATCGATTAACAAAATTGGCTGGCCCGAGGGTCGCATCATATTATCAGAAACAGCAATATACCTGGCGTCCTCACCCAAAAGTAATTCGGCTTACGAAGCTATTGCTACCGGACTACAAACCGTAAAAGAAACGGGAAACTTACCTATACCCCTGCATTTGCGCAACGCTCCAACAAAACTGATGAAAGAACTGGGATACGGCGAAAAATACAAGTATGCCCATGCGTACAAAGGAAATTTTGTAGAACAACAATACATGCCTGACGAACTGAAAAACAGGAAAATGTGGCAACCGCAACAAAATCAGCAGGAATTGTCGATGGTAGAACGCTTAAAAAAATGGTGGGGCAAAAGATTTGAATAACTAACAACTATCTGTTAAATAAAGCAATTATTATGAGAACAATTGGAAACATTATCTGGGTTGTATTTGGCGGTTGGGCAGTTGCCCTTGAATATGCAATTGCAAGCATACTAATGATGGTTACTATTATTGGTATTCCCTTTGGATTACAAACCTTTAAGTTGGCCAACCTCTCACTCTGGCCTTTTGGAAAGGGTATCAGAAAAAGAGAAGAAACATCGGGTTGCCTCAACACCATTATGAATGTTATCTGGTTTTTTGTTGGTGGCATTTGGATTGCATTAACACATTTTTTACTGGGAATCGTATTTTTTATAACCATTATCGGGATACCATTTGGAAAACAACACTTTAAGCTAGCCAAAATTGCACTCACTCCCTTTGGAAGAGAGATTTATGAAAAAATATAAAAGCAGCCAGAGCAACCTTTTTAATAATAATTCATCTTTTGACGTACAGTTCAAAGATATTATTCAAAAGAAACGTCACTTTTATTAAACAATAAATGCAAACTATTTAACGTTATTGCAAACCTTAACCCTTTTAATCAAAACACATGAAAAAATCTTTTTTATTATTTTTTATTTATCTGCTCACCTTATCAGCAATCGCTCAAAAAATTACCATTAGCGGTTATGTGTCTGATAAAAATTCCGGCGAAAGGCTTCTAAATGCTAACGTTTACGATGCATCTACACTAAAAGGCACGTCGGCTAACAATTATGGTTTTTACAGTTTATCCATTCCTCCTGGCGAAGTCGATATAATTGTCTCGTTTATTGGATACAACCCTATGCAATTGTCACTAATCATTAGCAATGACACTACCATCAACTTTGAACTTGAAACGATATCTGGCGAGATTGATGAAATTACAGTTATAGGCAATGCCATTAACAAAGTTGAAGACACACAAATGAGCATGGTTGACCTCCCGGTTCAAAAACTGAAAAAAATACCTGTAATTCTTGGAGAAGCCGATGTTTTAAAGGTTATTCAGCTTTTACCCGGTGTTCAGTCGGGCACCGAAGGTACCAGTGGCATATATGTTCGTGGTGGTGGTCCCGATCAAAATCTGTTCCTCCTCGATGGTGTTCCGGTTTATAACGCAAGTCACTTGATGGGTTTCTTTTCAGTATTTAACCCCGATGCCATAAAAACAATTCAACTCTATAAAGGAGGGTTCCCCGCCCGGTTTGGCGGACGATTATCATCAGTTGTTGATATCAACATGAAAGATGGTAATATGAAAGAATTTAAAGGTGAGTTTTCAATTGGAGCAATCTCATCAAAACTTATGCTGGAAGGCCCAATAATAAAAGACAAAACCTCTTTTATGATATCGGCCAGGCGTACATATCTTGATGTAGTTTCAAAACCTATATTCGTATATGCGAATGCCTTAAATCCCGATGAAAAAGTAACTGCAGGTGCTTTTTTTCACGATTATAATCTTAAGCTGAATCACATTTTCAGTGAAAAAAGCCGTTTATATTTAAGTGGATATTTTGGTAAAGACCGCGGATTCGGCAAAATGAAGTACGGATACTCATATAGCAGCGATGGTAATGAAATACAGGATTATGAATATGAAGATATTTTTGGCCTGGAATGGGGAAATACCATAGGTTCTGCACGTTGGAATTACCTTTTAAGCAAACGTCTCTTTAGCAACACAACCTTAACATACAGCCGATATCAATTTGAAATAGGAGCAGAAGTTGTAGAAAAAAACCTCACTGATAAAACAAAAACAGAAGATGCATTTAAATATTATTCGGGAATAGAAGACATCACAGCAAAAGTTGATTTTGATTATTTTCCTTCAAATAATCATGCCATAAAATTTGGTGCCGGTTATATCAACCATCATTTCACGCCTGGTGCAACTAAACTAAAATTCGAAAGTATTGATATTGATGATGATGTTGTAAACCTCGATTCCATTTTCGGTAACAGCGAAATATATGCACACGAATTTTCGGCATACATAGAAGACGATATTGAAATTTCTCCACGCTTAAAAGCAAATGCCGGACTTCATTTATCGTATTTCATGGTCGATGGAAAAGGATATATAAACCCTCAGCCTCGTTTATCTCTTAGATTAAAAGCTACAGATAATTGGGCTTTGAAAGCATCATATTCGCGAATGGTACAACACGTACATCTCCTCTCCACGGCTGGCATTGGTCTTCCTACCGATTTATGGGTACCAGTAACCACAAGGCTTGCACCGCCTATTGCCGACCAAATAGCAGCTGGTACAGCCATCAACATATCAAATAGTATAAACTTTACTGTCGAAGGCTTTTACAAGTCGATGAGAAACCTTATCGAATACAAAGAAGGTGCTTCGTTTATGGGTTCGGCCAGCAATTGGGAAGATAAAGTGGAACAAGGCGAAGGCTGGTCGTACGGTGTTGAACTAATGCTCGAGAAAACCTTAGGCAAAACCACCGGATGGATTGGCTATACATGGTCGAAAACAGAGCGTTTGTTTGAGAGTTTAAACTTTGGGAATCCGTTTCCCGCAAAGTACGACAGAAGACATGATGTAAGCATTGTATTAACACACAAGTTTAGTGACCGTTTTGACATTGGAGCAACTTGGGTTTATGGAACAGGCAACGCTGTAACCTTAGCTGTTATAGAGTATCCTAAAGCATCGGTACCGGGAACAAATCCCAATTCCTACTGGCGCAACCAAAACTTGAAAGATTACGGTGGACGAAATAATTATCGCATGCCTGCATATCATCGCATGGACGTAGGTATGAACTTTCACAAACAAAAAAAACACGGTATTCGAACATGGAGCATTTCTGCCTATAATACCTACAACCACCAAAATCCATTTATGCTTTTATGGCGCACAAAATATGGCGAAGAGCGATACGATAATGAAAGCGGCCAGTATAAGAAAATATCAAAGGATAAAACAACCCTAAACCAATTAAGTCTTTTCCCAATAATCCCATCAATCTCGT
This sequence comes from Prolixibacteraceae bacterium, assembly GCA_027858715.1. Taxonomy (GTDB): domain Bacteria; phylum Bacteroidota; class Bacteroidia; order Bacteroidales; family Prolixibacteraceae; genus Roseimarinus. Next base: position 2,823 of record JAQICD010000043.1, on the reverse strand, counting down.
ACTCTTTTAAATTTTAAACAGATGAAGACATTAATAAAGAATATAAACCAAAAAGCTTTTACCAAATTCATCACTTTGGTACTATCCCTATCTTTTGTTTTTAATGCCTGTATGAAGGAAGTTGAATTTGACGATAAATTACTTGAATCAAAATTAGTTATTAACGGTTTTGTATGTGCAGATAGCAGCATAAATGTAAAGGTTGCAATAAGCAAACCCATACCCGGTGTAAAACAAAATATGGAATGGATTGACAAAGCGATAATCAAACTTTATGTTGATGGAGAATTCACCGAAGAACTCCAAAATGTTAAACTGGAATACGATAATAATGATGAATATTACTATTACGATGTTGAAAAGCCCTCTTCGGAATACCGTTCGGAAAAAACTATAGCACAAACAGGCAAAAAGTACAAAATTGAGGTTGAATACGATGGCTTTGGAATGGCATGGGCTGAAACAATAATACCCGAAAAAGTTGTTATCGATACGATGCGAACAGATGTAAAGGAAATAACCGAATACGGTTATACCGAAAGCCGTAAGTTTTATTACTTGAAATTTACCGACCCCCAAAACGAAAAAAACTATTACAGGCTTTCAGTTAGCACTGGAAGAGGCCGACGCTCTACTATTTGGAATTCTGACACCGAACAATATGAAGTTGTTGACACAATTAAAGAAGTGTATGTTTCGTACGAGTTTGACACATACATTAACAGCGATGACCCTTTGTTAACCGGTAATGAAGATGCCGACGATTACCTTTTTATAGGAAACGAAAACGATTACAACCTTTTTACCGACGAACTGATAAACGGCCAACAATACGAACTTTCGTATAATAATTATTACAATAGCTATTATTATCTTGAAGGAGATATGAATGAGGGGGATTTTTTCAGCAATACCGTAAAACTTATGAACCTTACCCGGGAGGCTTATCTGTATATAAAATCAAGCCACGAACATTGGTTGAATGATGAAAATTATTTAACTGAACCGGTACAGGTTTATACAAATATCAATAACGGCATTGGTGTTTTTGCCGGATATTCCATCGATGAATATTCATTTATGGTTGGAGATTATCCAATCGATTCGATGGAGTACATATTCGATTATTACTTCTAATAAATTTGAACTGAATATAAAATGTACCGTTAATTCCAGTTTTCGGTACATTTTTTTTATCTTACATCTTATTGAATTAAAAAGTAACATGTTACTTCAAAAATGAATAACGATGGAGAAAAATGCAATAATTACAGGCGCATCCAAACGTATAGGTAAAGCCATAGCCAATCATCTGGCAACCAAAGGATGGAATTTGGTTCTTCATTATAACCAATCGGGAAAAGAAGCGACAGATTTACAAAACAAACTAAGTTTGAAATACCCTCACCAAAACTTTGTCACAGTAAAGGCAAACCTCGGTGAAACAAAAGATACCAACGAGTTAATTATAAGCTCGGTTAACGAAATAGGCACTTTAAATATGCTTGTAAACAATGCGTCGATATTTGAAGAGTCGGATATAAAAGCAACAACCAGCGAGTTGTTTGAACGTAACATACAAATAAATTTTTCATCTCCTTTTTTCCTCATCCAAAACTTTGCAAAACAAACACAAAACGGAGTAATTATCAACATCGTTGATACCCGTATCACAACCAACCAAAACAGTCATGCAGCTTATACCCTATCGAAAAAAGCACTTTGGGAACTTACAAAAATGGCAGCTTTCGAGTATAGTCCCAATATCAGAGTAAACGCCATTGCACCAGGCGTAACACTACCACCACCCGGAGGCTCGGAAAACGACCTTTGGCAAATGGCTGAAAAAATTCCGATGCAAAAACCCGGAGGTATCGACCCCATACTTAAAAGCATCGATTATATTATTGAAAACAATCATTTAACCGGACAGTTGTTGTTTTGTGACGGTGGAGAAAACATTGGAAAACGATAAACCTATGGCGATTATACGAGTTAAAAATCTACTAATTCGAACTTATATCGGATTTAATCCTGAAGAACTAAAAGACAAACAAGATGTAATAATCAACTTCGAGATTAAGGTTGATGTACCTGCAAAAGCACTTGAAACCGATACACCTGACGGCATTTATGATTATAAAAAAATTACCAAGCAAATAATTGCCACCGTACAGGAAGGCAGGTATAAATTGCTTGAAGTATTAACAAAAACACTTCTCGACTTAATAATGACAGACTCACGTGTAAAATGGGCTCGTGTTGAAGTTGATAAACCACACGCACTACGTTTTGCACAATCGGTATCGTTTGAAATGGAAACCAGCCGATGAACATCTGCATCGTAGAAATGGGTTCGAATATTAACCCTGAAAAAAACTTCGAGTTGGCATTATCGCTTATTGGCAAGAAGCACCAGGTTTTAGCTGTTTCGTCGTTTCTGACTACTGAGCCAATTGGTATTACCAACCAGCCTCATTTTCTGAATGGTGCTGTTAAAATTGCTACAAAGCTTAACAGAAAGCAGTTTGAGCAACACTTGAAAAGCATTGAAAATGAATTAAAACGCGACAGAAGCCTGCCAAAATACGGACCACGCACCATTGATCTCGACATAATATTATGGAACAACGAAGTAGTTGACGACGATTATCATAAACGTGACTTTGTAAAACAAACTGTTGATGAAATAAGATAAAAAGAATAAGAAACTCGTTTAAATTTTGTTTTTGGAAGATGTTTTTAATGTATTGAGTTCTTAAACGATTCAAAATTGACGATAATAGCACCGCTATATGAGGAGATTTTGAAGAAGTGTAAGGG
>JAQICD010000041.1 GCA_027858715.1 Prolixibacteraceae bacterium | reverse complement strand
AATACCGTTTTTATAATTATAGGTGTTTAATGTTTCCTTTAAATCGGGGAAGTAGGATCGGAATGATTTGGGCCATATATATACAATATCGTTTGCTAATTGCGAAATGTATATGTATTTATTTTCGAATATATTGCTTTCGGAATAATGGCTCAAGTTGAATCTAATTCTATTGAAACTTTGAATTGAATGCGTCATAATCTCTTCGCCGTTATATACCCAAACGTGGCGGTCTTTTAATGGTTTTATCATCGCATTAAAGCCACTTATTAGACCTGTTGTGTCGAGATAATTATATTGCAAAGCGATGTCGCGGATAGAATCCCAGTTGATATTCTTTTCTTCGAAATAAACATATTTTTCATCCATCTCTTCCCAGAAAAAAAGCAGGGGATTTTCTTCAACTTCAATTTGGCTGCAACCGCACATTACTATAATGATAAATGGTAAAAGCTTCTTCATTGGTGAAAAATTGTGGGGTTTTTATCAAATTGTAGTAATAAAATATTGGGGAATTAGTATGAAAAAAGCAGACAGGTATTTATTTATTCGAAGTTTTTGAAGCGGAATGTCGTAGTGTTTTATTTTCATTATAGAGAAGTTTATGTATTATAATCAACATCAAATATAGTAATTATTTATGCCTCTCCAGTTTTTTTGCAATGTTAACATATATTAACATTTTTGATTTCGGAAATATTTCTATACCTTTTAAGTACCTTTATACATCACCCTTTTCGCCCCGATGGGCAAAATTTTAAATCAATTAACTTAAAAATTTCAATATGGGAAAAGAAACAGTAAATGTATCAGCAGTTGATGTTGAGAAATTAATTAAAATGTTAAATGCAGCACTTGCTGAAGAGTGGCTGGCATATTAGTATTGGATTGGTTTAAGGCTTGTTGAAGATCCTATGCGCAGTTAGGTTGAACCCGAGTTGCAGGCTCATGCCAACGAAGAACTAACTCATGCCGAAATGGTTGCCGACAGGATGAAGCAGGAATTTAAAAAACTCAGAATGTAATACAATTGAGTTGAAATTTTTTAGGCGGTATTAACCAATGATTGTGAGGTTAATACCGCCTTTTATTTTTGCGTGATTTTACAAACCCAGTAACATCTTTGCAGGGTCGTTGCCGTTGGTCAGCATTTTTTCGGGTTGTTCAATGATTTCTTTCACTGTTTTCAGGAAGCCAACTGAATCTTTTCCGTCAACAATGCGATGGTCGTACGACAGTGCAACATACATCATTGGACGGATAAGCACTTGCTGGTTCACGGCAACCGGGCGCTCAACGATGTTGTGCATGCCCAGAATGGCCGACTGTGGCGGATTTAAGATGGGTGTTGACAATAACGAGCCGAAAACGCCACCGTTGGTAATCGAAATGGTGCCGCCCGATAGCTCTTCAATGCTAATCTTTTTGTTGCGGGCTTTTTCGGCCAGCTCTTTTATTTCCTGCTCAATCTCTGGAATGCTTTTCGATTCGGCATTACGGATATTGGGAACCATTAATCCTTTGGGCGTTTGAACAGCAATACCCACATCGACATAATCGGGCGAAATAATATCCTCGCCTTCAATTTGCGAATTTACGGCAGGGTAGAGGCGGGCAGCAATGCTTACTGCTTTAGTGAAAAATCCCATAAATCCCAGCTTGAAGCCGTATTTATCGACAAAACTGTTTTGCATTCTTTTGCGAAGTTCCATCACAGTGCTCATATCCACTTCGTTAAAAGTGGTGAGCATGGCGGTTTCGTTTTTAACTTTTACCAGCCTTTCGCTCAGTCGGCGACGCAACATACTCATTTGCGTTCTTTCTGCATCGCGAGATCCTTTTGATTGCGGTGAAGTTCCCTGTTGAGCACCTTCTTTACTGTTGAGTACTGCGTTTACCTCAGTTTTTGTGATTCTTCGTAATCCGCTAATGATATCATCAACATCAAGATTGTTTTCTTTCATCATTTCGGCAGCCACCGGGGTTATTTTTGCATGCTGATGTGTTGTCTCCGGTTTTTCATCTTTTTTGTTCGGTTCATCTTCCTTTGCAGGCTGTTTTTCTTTATCTGCATTGTCATTTTCCAATGCTTCTTTTTGTTTTTCGGGTGTACTTATACCACCTGTTTTTGTTTTGGGTGGTTTGGCCGAAGTGTCGATGGTATAGGCAAGGCTTCCAACTTTTACGGTTTGTCCGGTTTGTGCTTTAATGCTGATTTTACCACTTTCTTCGGCTACAAGCTGAAGTGTGGCTTTATCGGATTCAACTTCAGCCAGTTCGTCGTTTTTTTCAACGTAAGCGCCATCTTCAACAAGCCATTCGGCTATTTCAACTTCAGTTATCGATTCTCCCGGACTTGGTATTTTAAATTCTTTAAGCATATCCTTATTGTTAAGAATGAGTTAGTGTTCAAATATTACATTTACAATTCGTTGGAAGCGGCGGTTGTGTTGTTCCATTAATCCGCCTGCCGGACTGGCACTTTCTTTTCGTGCAACCACCTGTAAGTTGAAATGAGGGTAGTTTCGCCCTACGTATGGTGCTGCACCCATATTTTTGGGTTCGTCCTGTGCCCATATTTTCCGGGTGGCATTTTTATATTTTTCGATGTACGAGGCCACTTGTTTATCGGGGAAAGGGTAGAGCTGTTCGACCCTCACCAGGGCAATATCCTCGCGTTTTTCATTCTCACGGATTTCATCCAGGATATAAAATATTTTTCCAGTAGTGAATACCAGTGTTTTTATTTTTTCGGGTTCTGCTTTTTCATCATCAATGGTTTCTTTGAACCGGCCGTTGAGGTCGTCGAATGTGCTAACTACTTTGGGATGGCGAAGCAGACTTTTGGGTGTAAAAATGACCATCGGGATGCGGTAATCCCACAACATCTGGCGCCGGAGCGCATGGAAAAGGTTTGCAGGTGTAGTCAAATTCATTAACTGAATATTGTTGTTGGTGGCCTGTGCAATAAACCTTTCGATGCGAGCACTCGAATGTTCCGGTCCCTGACCTTCGTAGCCATGTGGTAAATACATTACCAGTCCATTGTACAGCCCCCATTTTTCAAGTGCCGAAGTGATGTACTGGTCGATAATGACCTGTGCCACATTGCTAAAATCGCCAAATTGCGCCTCCCAAATGGTAAGCACGTTAGGCATTGCCAAGGCATATCCGTATTCGAAGCCCAATACGCCGTACTCCGAAAGTGGAGAGTTGAATACGTGTATGTAGGGTACATCTGATTTTATATCATTTAGCGGAAAATATTTTTTACCGGTGTCTTCTTCAACCAGTGCGGCATGGCGGTGAGCAAAAGTGCCTCGTTGTGAGTCCTGTCCGCTTAAGCGAACCGGATGTCCGTCGTTTACCAAACTGCCGTATGCCAGGAATTCGCACAAAGCCCAGTCGAGACGTCCTTCTTCGACCATTTGTTTACGGGTTTCTACAAGTTTCAAGGCTTTTCGGTAAAATTTCTTTTCGGGCGGCAGAGTAAACAGCAACCGTGCGATTTCCTTCAGCTCCTTTTCATCAACACCGGTGTTCACCGGGGCAAATAAATTGGCTTTAACCGGGTTTTTGTACATCTTGTAATCGTCAACCAAAAAGTTGGTAATATTGAGTTTGTCGTTTTTTCTCGATTCTTCCAGTTTGTTTTCCAGAAGTTGTTCGAATTCCTCCACTCTTTTTTCAATTTCTTCTGAAGTACTTACATTTCGGTCAATTAGTTTTTGAGCATATATTTCGGCCGGATTCGGATGCTTTTCAATTTGCTTGTACAGCAACGGTTGTGTGAAACGCGGCTCGTCGCCTTCGTTGTGCCCGTATTTCCGATACGAAAGTACGTCGATAAAAACATCGCTGTCGAATTGCTGCCTGAACTCCATGGCGAGTTTTACGGTATAAATCAATGCTTCCACATCGTCGCCGTTAACATGAAAAACCGGCGATCGGGTTACTTTAGCCACGTCGGTGCAGTATGTGCTAGAGCGGGCTTCGAGATAGTTGGTAGTAAATCCAACCTGGTTGTTTATAACGATGTGAACAGTTCCCCCGGTTTTGTAGCCGGTTAGGTTAGCCATTTGTACCACTTCGTAAACAACACCTTGTCCGGCTATGGCCGAGTCGCCGTGAATGATTATCGGGGCTACTTTTTTATCATCGCCGTTGTAAACCGAGTCGATGCGCGAACGAGCCATGCCAACCGTAAGTGGTGTTGCTGCTTCGAGATGCGAAGGATTGGGCAGCAGGCTTAATTTCACTTTTTTCCCTGAGTCGGTGGTTATTTCATTTTCGTAACCCAAATGGTATTTTACATCGCCCAGCGAAATGTCGCCGGTGTATTCTTTTCCGAAAAACTCGCGGAATATGTTTTCGTATGGTTTTTTAATGATGTTTGCCAAAACATTCAGTCGTCCGCGGTGAGCCATACCGATTACAAATTCGGATATGCCCAGTTCTGAGCCTTTTTCAATAATGGCATCGAGTGCCGGAATCATAGCTTCGCTGCCTTCGAGAGAAAATCGTTTTTGGCCTACAAATTTTTTGTGGATAAAGTTTTCGAAACCAACAGCCTGTTTTAGATGATCGTAAATGTGCAGGCTTTGCTGGGATGAAAATTCCTGTCGGTTGCGCGAGCTTTCCATTTTGTTTTTCAGCCAGGCTACAATCTCCGGTTTGCGCATGTAAATGTATTCTACGCCAACCGATTCGCAGTATGTGTCTTGCAAATGATCGATGATCTCTTGCAGGGTTGCAGGCCCCAGCCCAATTTCGCTACCGGCTTCAACAACTTCGTTTAAGTCATCTTCTTTTAACCCGAAATTTTCGATATCGAGGGTGGGCAGGTATTTTCTGCGTGTACGCACCGGGTTGGTTCGGGTAAATAAATGCCCCCGCTGACGGTAACCCTGAATAAGATTCAGTATTTTGAATTCTCTATCAAGGTCAACACATTGCAGTGGTTTTTTATTGAGTTGGGTGTTTTCAGACGCTAATTCAAAGCCCTGAAAAAAATTAATCCAGCTCTTGTCCAGTTCCTTTGGGTTTTTTTTGAATTGCTGATATAATGCCTCTATGGCTTCGATATCAAGGTTACTTACCGGCGATTCTTTTTGCATAAGGTTCTAACAATAAATTGATAAACAATATACCATTAAAGACACTCAAGCCGCTGGTTTTGTTTAAAGCAAATATTTAGTGTCCGGTTAAAACCACAGATCGCTTCGCAAAGCTCGCGATGACGGGATATTCATGGTATATATTGAGAG